>JASFTU010000036.1:0-9702 GCA_050050635.1 Candidatus Brocadiaceae bacterium | reverse complement strand
TCGAAACCGCGGTCCTTCAGCAGATTCCGGAAACGGTCCGCCTCGGCCGGACCGATGCAGTACACCACTGTTTCATCGTGCCGATCGCAGATGCGCTTCAGTTCGGGCAGCATCGAGTCCAGGTCCGGGCCGAAGGTATCCTGGCGCCGCAGGGGGACTTCCAGATCCGCCGGGCGCTCTTCGTCGCCGAACAGCACGCGGGGACGCTGGTCGCCGTGCCCCTCCAGGATGGTCGGGTCCATGAGGAGATGCGCCTGCTCGCTCTGCTCCTTGACGACCCTGGCCCGGTTGCGCAGCCTGTCGGGCTCCAGCAGGAGCAAGGGGCAGTCGGGCCCGAAGTAGGAAAGGATGTCACCCGTCGGGCCTTCGCCTGCGCCCGGCGGATGTTCGCTGACGGTCAACTGACAGCGCTCTATGCGACCGATGGAGAGCTGTGTCTCAGGATTGAAGGTCCGGAGGGAGTCCACTTCGTCGCCGAAGAACTCGATGCGAACCGGTTCGAGGGCCCCGTGCGAGTACACGTCGAGTATTCCACCACGCAGGCAGTACTGGCCGGGAGTCCGCACCTGGGGCACGCTTACGTAGGCGTTGTCCACGAGCCACTCGACCAGTTGCCCGGGCGTCTCCGCAGCGCCGAGACGAACGGGGTGGGAGCCCTCCCGCAGCTCCCCCGCCGAGCGGGTGGGCTGAAGCAAGGCCATGACGGAGGTCACGACGACCCTGGTCTGAGGGCGCGGCTCCAGGTACACGAAGTCCGTCGCGTCGGCACTGACCTCCTCCGTTTCGCCGAATGCCAGGAAGCGCAGTACGTTCAGGCGCGCGCGCAGGATCGCTTCACTCGGTTCCTCGACGTCGCCCGGGAGCACCTCCAGGGCGGGGAAGTAGCAGGCCAGCCCGGGCTGGAAAAGGTTGAGGTCTTCGGCGAATTCCTCGGCTTCCTCTGCGCCGGGGCAGACGATGAGGGCGGCGGTACGCACTACCCCCATCAGCCGGGCAGCGATCAGGGCGGGGCCGCTGCCGGCGGCGCCGACGATATTGACCTTCCCTTTGGCGGAGAGAAGGTCCGGCAACTGCCGGACGGAGGGCAGCCTGCCGATTCTCTCAAGTGGGTCGGGCATGCGGGTGCAATGCAGGTGAGGCAACTCCCGGCGATGACCCCACTGTCTTCATTATAGGGGGCATCGCGCCGCTTTGCACTGCGAAGCGGCGATCACGGCGGCGACGCCGCCTGCCCCTCGGTGTGGGGCTCCAGGTGAACCACCACGTCCACCACCCCGGGGCCGTCGGCGACCAGGCGCCTCTTCACCTGCTCGGACAGCTCGTGTCCCTCGCGCACGGACATGGCGCCGTCCACCAGTATGTGCAGGTCCACCTGCAATCGGTTCCCCAGCCGGCGGGCACGGATGGCATGGACGGCGCGCACGCCCGGGACGCTGAACGCGGTGTCGCGGATCCCGTCCAGCTCCTCGGCGGACGCACCGGCGTCCACCAGCTCCTTCAGGGCGGGGAGGGCGATCTGGATCCCGGCCCGAAAGATGAAGACCGACACGACCACCGCGCCCAGGTGGTCCAGGAACGCCAGGGACGGGTGAAGCCTGGCCCCGGCCACCGCCAGCACCGCCGGCACCGAACTGAGCGCGTCCGAGCGATGGTGCCAGGCATTTGCCAGTACGGCCGAGGACTCCACACGCCGCCCCACGTGAACCGTCCACCTGTAGAGCAGCTCCTTGCTGATGATGGAAACCGTGGCCGCCCCCACCGCGATGAGCCCGGGAGTGGAGAGGTGTTCGCGACGCACCGAGGTCACGGCGTTCACGGAGAGGCCCACGGCGATGACGGCCAGCAGCAGCCCGATGCCAACGGTGATCACCGCCTCGATGCGCCGATGCCCGTGAGGGTGGTCCCTGTCCGGGGGCCTCGACCAGTAGCGCACGCCGACGAGTATGGCCACGTCGGTGGAGCTGTCCGAGAGGCTGTGCACGGCGTCCGCGATGACAACCTGACTCGCCCCGAGGATGCCGCCCGCCAGCTTCAGGGCTGCGAGCAACAGGTTCACCGCCAGCCCTATCCAGGTGACACGCTTGACCTCGCGCACGTGCGCGGGATCGGTGGCCAACGGTTCATCCGGACGCACTGGAAACCTCGCCGACAGTGCCGGCTGTCCCGCCCCCGGCTGAGCCCAACGCGCTCAGGGAGGCACGCGAAGGTGGTAGTCCGTCTCCGCCTGGTAGGCGGCCGCCGCGCGCAGCAGTGCCGATCCGTCCCAGTGCCGGGCCATCAGCTGCATGCCGATCGGCAGGCCGTCCGAGGTGAAGCCGCACGGAACCGAAATGCCCGCGATCCCGGCCAGGTTGCAGGAGATGGTGAAGACGTCGCTCAGATACATCTCCAGCGGATCGTCCGTCTTCTCACCCACCTTGAAGGCGGGCGTGGGGGAGGTGGGACAGCAGAGGAGGTCCACCTCCTCGAAGGCGCGTCCGAAGTCCTCCTTGATGAGGCGGCGCACGCGGGCGCCCTTCAGGAAGTAGGCGTCGTAGTATCCGCTGCTGAGGGCGTGCGTTCCGAGCATTATCCTCCGTTTCACCTCGTCGCCGAAGCCCTCCCCGCGGCTCTTGCTGTACATGCCGATCATGTCGTCGTGCGCTTCGCTGCGGTAGCCGTACTTCACGCCGTCGTAGCGGGCCAGGTTGGAGCTGGCCTCGGCGGTGCAGAGGATGTAGTAGCAGGCCACGGCGTAGCTGGACAGCTTACCACCCTCCACGTCGATGCGGCTATGAGGGAGCGAGACGTCCCTGAACTCCACGCCCATACCCTCAAAGACGGCCCGCGCGGCCTCCAGGGCGGCGAGGACCTCCGCCTCGACACCGTCCTCCAGGAAGAACTCACGCGGCAGGCCGAACGTCATGCCGGAGACGTCCTCCTCGACGGCTGCCGGGTAGTCTTCCGGCTCGCGCTGGGAACAGGTGGAATCCCTGTCGTCGGGTGCCGAGATGACCTCCAGCAGCAGGGCGGCGTCCCGGGCCGTGCGGGCGAACGGACCGATCTGGTCCAGGGAGCTGGCGAACGCCACCAGGCCGTACCGGCTGACCCGGCCGTACGTGGGCTTCATGCCCAGCACGCCGCACAGGCCGGCCGGCTGGCGAATGGAGCCGCCGGTGTCACTGCCCAGCGCCAGGGGGACCATGCCCGCCGCCACCGCGGCCGCGCTGCCGCCGCTGGACCCGCCCGGGATGCGGGTGCTGTCCCAGGGGTTCTTCGTCACCTTGAAGCCGCTGTTCTCGGTCGAGGACCCCATGGCGAACTCGTCCATGTTGGTCTTGCCGATGATGACGGCGTCCTCGGCCAGCAGGCGTTCCACCACGTGGGCGTCGTAGGGGGGCACGAAGTCTGCCAGTATCTTCGAGCCGCAGGTGGTGCGTATGCCGCGCGTGCAGATGTTGTCCTTCAGGGCGACGGGCACCGCGGCGAGGGCGCCCGCGGCGTCGTCGTCCTTCCGTCGTTGGTCCAGTTCGCGGGCCCGGCTCAGCGCCTCCTCCTCGCAGACGGTGATGAAGGCGTCCACGTCGGGCTCGCGGGCGGCGATGCGGTCGAGATGCTCGCGCACGATATCCTCGGCGGAGCGTGCGCCGCTGAGGAAGTCATCGCGCAACGCGACGGCGGTCTCGGGTTCCTCGGCCATGGCGGAGTCAAGGTGCGGGAAAGGTATGGTGACGGGCGGCTTCGCGGCCCGGAAGGCGCCATTGTAGCTGAGGGGTTCTCCCACTGCAAGCTGTGCCGCGCTCTCGGTTTCCTCCGCGGCGCGGCGGGATAGAATGCAGTCGGTGGCGTCTCAACAAGTAGAGAAGCCCCGGAGGCCGATGAGCGAAGACAGCACAGAGCGGGACATGCGCGACCTGCTCGGGCGCCTGCTGGAACGCCACGGAAGGGCGCTTGAGTTGTTCGCACGCCAGTACTGTGACTCGCCGGAGGACGTCGTGCAATACGCACTGCTCAAACTGGTGCAGCAGAAGAAGCGGCCCGACCGGGTCCTGCCGTGGCTCTACAAAGTGGTGCGCAACAGGGCCATTAGCGTCTCGCGCTCCGCCTCCCGCAGGCGCCGCAGGGAACGGACGGCGTCCCAGAACGAGCGGGAGTGGTTCGAGCCCTCCTACGGTGAGCAACTCGATGCGCAGGCCGCCGCCCGTGCGCTCGGATCCCTGACGGACGGCCAGCGGGAGGCGATCGTCGCACGGATCTGGGGAGGGCTCACGTACGAGGAAATCGGCGAGGCCGTGGGTTGCAGCTCAAGCGCGGCGCACCGGCGCTACACGGCGGGGATGGAGGTCCTGAGGGAAAGACTGGGGACGGAATGTTCGAGCAAGAAACAAACGGACGACTGAACGACCTGGAGAAGGCGTTGTCGGAGCTTCATCCTGCGGCCAGCCGCGTGGACCGCGACGAGCTGATGTTCCGCGCCGGCCAGTTGTCGGCGCCAACCCGACGAGGTCTGTGGCCGGCTGCCACGGCGCTGGCCGCGGGCCTGGCAATCGTGCTGGGCGTTCTGCTTGCGGCCCGTCCCGCCCCACAGGTCAGGGAGCGGGTAGTGGTGCGGGCCCCGACGGGACGGGCGGAACCTGCGCCGCCGCCCCCGCAGGTCCGGCCGGTCCGGTTGGGCAGACGGCGCCGACCGCCTGTGAAGGGGAGCTACCTGGAACTGCGCCGGTCGATACTGACCGAGGGCCTGAACGCCTGGCCCGCGGCGCCGCCCCGCCCCGGGAGCGCTCGCCCTGCCACCATGGGCACCTTGCTGCGATGGTTGCGCAGGTCGGGGCAGACGGAGACGCCGTACCTCGTGCCACTCACCCCCGAAGAGGGAGGGACGACATGAAACGCTGTGCGCTGATGCTGGTCCTGGTTACCGCGCTGGTGGTTGCGCCCGTTCCTGCTCGGGCCGCGCGCGGCTCGGGGGAACCCGAGGGGGCGGAGGAAGTGCTCCGCCTCTCGGTCCATCCGGCGCCCGAACCGGTGCCCGCACTGAAGTACGTGCTACTGCCGCCCCTGCCGGAGCGGCAGCGGGGGAACGCCGCTCTGCAGTACGAGAGGGCAGCGCTGCTCTCGACGGAGCGCGAGTGGCCGGACGCGGCGGAGTTCCAGGAGCTCTTAGAGTTGCCCCTTTCCGGGCTGAGACAGAAGCACATCTCGATGCCCGACCACATATTGCGGGAGGTAGAGAGGGGTGCGCGGCGCGAGCGGTGCCAGTGGGAGCTGCCGCTGGAGGAAGGCTTCGCGCTGCTGCTGCCCGACCTGAGGTACTACCGTCAGATAGCTCGTTCGCTCGCGTTGCGGGCGCGTGTGGAAGTGGCCGAGGGCAACTACGGCGATGCGCTGTCCACGCTGCAGAGCGGGCTGGCCATGTCGCGGCACGTGGGGCAGGGGTCCACGGTGATCCACAGCCTGGTGGGAATGGTCATGTCGGACGTTACGCTCGACATCGTGGAGGACTGGGTCCAATGCCCGGACGCGCCGAACCTCTACTGGGCCCTGACCGCTCTGCCGGACCCGCTGGTGGAGACGCGCTCGGGCTTCGAGCTGGAGCAGAACGTGATGGCCTTCCAGCACCCCGAGCTTGCCGACCCGCTGGGGTCGCGTCTCGGCCCGGAGGGGTGGCGGGCGATCTTCGAGGAGGTCCGGTTCCTGATGGACGCGTCCGACCGCATGCAATCGTGGCTCTCCTCGCCGACCGCGCTGGCGCTCGTGACCTACACCGAGGGCAAGGAGCACCTGGTGGAGGAAGGCTACTCGCGTGCCGAGGTGGAGGCGATGCCGGTGCTCCAGGTGGTGGCGGCGTACATGGTGGACGGCTTCGAGCGCATCACGCAGGAGGGTCACAAGCTGGCGTATCTGCCCTACTGGCAGGCAAGGCCCGGCTTCGAGGAGGTCGAGGACATGCTTTCGGAGGTCAGGGACCAGGGCCGGAAGGACGCGCTGCTGCCGTTGTTGATCATGCCCGCGATAGACCGTGTGTGCCTCGAGAGGGCGCGGCTCGCCCGGCGGATCGCCATGTTGCGCTGCATCGAGGCGGTCAGGGCTTACGCGGCGGCGCACGAAGGCCGGCTTCCCGCCTCCCTCCAGGAGGAGGGGATGCTGCCCGTTTCGACGGACCCTGTCATCGGACGGCCATTTGCCTACAGCGTCGAGGATGGAGAAGCCGTGCTGGCGACGGAAGTCCCGGCCGGCGGGGCCTATGACCGGGTGCTGCGGTACGTGCTGACCATTGCGCGACACGAGGGCACAGGAGGAAGGAGATGAAGCGGATAACGCAGGCGCTCTTTGCTGTCATGTTCATCAGCGCGGTCGGCGTCCATGCCGAACCGGCCCCGCACGGACGAGCCCGGGAGGTTGCTCCCTTCATCGACTCCCAGATGGCGGGACTGCTCCACGTGGACGTGTCCCGGCTCGATGTCTCTGCGGCCCTGGAGCAACTGCGCCAGATGGGCGGCGGGGTGGCGAAGGCGCTGCAGGCCGCCGATGTGTCACTGCAGAGCGAGGCGGCCCGCTTCCGGGAGTCGGGGGGAAAGCACCTCTACGTGGTGTTCACTTCGGCCGGACCCCTCCACTACCCGTGCATCGCGGCGGTGCCTCTGGGGGAGGAAGGCGACGGGCAGGCCATCCTCGGGCAGATGCGTTCGTTGTTCGGAGAAGCCGAGCGGCTGGACGGGTTCGTCCTCGCCGGCCATCCTGCCCAGATCGAGCGCGTTCGCTCTATGGCGCCCGACCCGCGGCCCGAGCTGGAGGAGGCGTTCGCCGCTGCCGCCGGGAACCCTGTGCAGCTCTTCCTGCTCCCCACGGCGGACCACCGACGGGTCATCGAGGAGACGCTTCCACTCCTGCCCGAGGAGCTGGGCGGCGGGCCGAGTACCGTTCTCACCCGTGGCGTCCTGTGGGGGGCGGCGGGTTTCAGCTCCGAGCCGAGTCTGTCCGGGAAGGTCGTCGTGCAATCGGCCGACTCGACCGCGGCGGGGCGGCTCCTGGCGCATCTCACCGATGTGAAGAAGTTGCTGCGCAAGATGACAGAAGCCGAAGCAGAGGGGGGGCGCGACTACGACCGTCTCGCCGAGCTGCTCACGCCCGTGGCGTCGGGCAACCGACTGGTCCTTTCCCTCGACCCCCCGCGCGTGCAGGCGGTGACGGACTGCCTGTCCCGCCCGGTGCAGCGCATGCGCGACCGCGCCAGGCTGAAGGAATCACGGCACAACATGCACAACATCCTGCTCGGCTGCCTGACGTACCGGCGGGACCACGACGGCCAGTGGCCCGACGCTCTGCGCGATCTGGTCGAGGGGGGCTACCTGGAGAAACGGAGACTCCGGAACCCGCTGCGGCCCGAGGGACACGATGGGTACGTGTACCGTAAGCCGCCCAGGGACGCCGGGGGCGGCACGGCAGTTGTCCACGACCGGTACGATGGATGGCCGGAAGTGGGAGTCAACGTCGGCTTCGTGGACGCCGCCGTGATGACCGTGGAATCGGAGGAGCGGCTGCAGCAGATACTGGAGGAGGGACGCTGAGAGCGCCGCCTCAGCGGCGCCAGGGCACCGGCTCCCGGCTCGTCTTCAGGCGGCTGTACGCCCTCTCCGGGCTGAAAGGGTTACGAAGCGGCGATGGGTCGCCCATGGCCGTCTTGAGCAGTTCCTCGTATTCCCCCCGCTCCTCGTCCCAGGCCGTGAGGCAGAAGTCGTACTGCTTCAGGTAGGTGGCCCTGCCCGCCAGGGCGGCGTCGATGTCTCGCTTGATAGCGGCATACAACTCGCCGACGTTCCGAAGCTCGGATAGCTGCTCCATCTCCGGGCGGACGATCACGCCGATCTTCTCCTCGTCTTCGGGGCCGCTTATCGGCCGGACGGCGAACTCGCGGATGGTGGCACAGTCTGCCAGGGGCTCCTCCAGTTCGTCCTCCGGGAACACTTTCTTCCCGCTCGGCAGCACGATCACGTGCTTGACCCGACCGACGATGTAGAGATCACCGTCGGCGTCACGGCGGGCGATGTCGCCCGTGCGGAGGGCGTCGCCGCTCATCTGCTGTGCGGTGCGGTGCGGGTCCTTGTGGTAGCCCCGCATCACGTGTGGGCCGCGGACGAGCATCTCGCCCCAATGCTCCAGGTCGAAGGACAGCTCCTCGACCGAGCTCTGTGTGAACTCGATCTGTGTCCCCACCAGGGGGGTGCCGATCGAACCGGCCTTCCGTTCGTAGTAACGGGTGAAGTAGAAACGCCACCGGCTGAACCTCTGCACCGTGCCGACGGGTGAGAGTTCGCTCATGCCCCAGCCCTGGAGGAGGGGTATCCCGAGGACGAACAGCTCCCGGATTATGCGCGGAGAGATGCGCGCGCCTCCGCTGACGGCGAAGCGGAGCTGCAGGCCGCCGAAGAGGCGCGTATGAAGCTGTCGGAACAGCAGCTTGCCCACGTTCAGGGCCGTCCAGTCCTTGATGGCGGCCGCCAGACGCCGGGCCCGCTCGAACTGCTCCAGGCGTCCCCCGCGCTCCGCCGAGCTGCGGACCGAGTCGAGTATGGCCTCGAAGACGCGTGGCACGCCGACGAAGACCGTCGGCCGGACGCGGCGCATAAGCTCACGTGAGCGGCGGTCCCGGATGTCCCCGGCCGCCATCGTGGCACCGGCGTAGAGCGGAAGGATCACTGTCGTGGTCAGGGGGTAGGCGTGATGGTAAGGCAGCAGGGCGGGCAGGCAGTCATCCGGCCGAACTCCGAAACGCCGACACGACCCTTCGATGTCGAAGATCAGGTTGTGATGCGTCAGCTCCACGCCCTTCTTCGGGCCGGTGGTGCCCGAGGTGTAGAGTATCTGGGCCAGGTCCGAGGGGGCGAAGTCGGGGCGGTCCGGCGGAGCGGCATCGGTCCGCTCGCAGGCCGAGACCACGGGGGCATCGGTCATGGAGCGGACGGCTTCGAGGTCGTCCGGCGCGCAGATGACCAGGTGGGCCTCCGAGTGGCGGATGGCATAGCGCAGCCGGTCGGGGTCGGTCTCCAGCATGCCGTCCTCGAGCGGCACGGCGATGGCGCCGGCGCGGAACACGGCGAAGTAGGCGACGAGCCACCGCACGCTGTTGGGCATCAGGATGGCGACGGTGCGTCCCGGTCGGGCCCCGCGGTCGTTCAGAACGGCGGCGAACCGCGTGACCGCCTCCTCCAGCCCGGCGTAGGTGAGGCTGCGGAGGGTGTCCTCACCGTCCAGGTACTGCACGGCCGTGCGGTGGGGGGTTCTGGCCGTGTGATGGGGCAGGACCTGCGCAATGGTCCGGATGTCCGAGATGTCATCCATGCCGCACCACCCGCTCTTTGCGCTGTTCGCGGCCGGCCGCCGGATGGCGCCTTTCAGGGCGCGTAGAGGTGGTCCACGAGCGGCAGCGCGATCCGCTGGCCGGTCAGCACCGAAAGCCTGGCCGCCTCCATCACCTGCTGGGCGTCGTGGGAGTTCTCCGGGCTGCACATCCCTTCGACCGGCTCGCCGCTCAGCACGCAATGGGCGAAGTACTCCGGCCCGTTCCGCCGGGGCGCCTCCAGGGCGGGCGGATCGTACTCCTGCCCGCTCCGCTCGTCGCGCGTGGCCACTCTTACCTTCTGCCGACCGGCGATCAGCACGCCCTCCGTGCCGTACAGCACCAGGTCGTGCGGCGGCCAGCCCGGCACCGGTTCGGTCCACGTG
>JASFTU010000035.1:0-9767 GCA_050050635.1 Candidatus Brocadiaceae bacterium | reverse complement strand
GAGCCAGCCCGGCCGCCATCTTGCCCAGGTCGGCCAGCTTGCCCTGCTGGTAGAGCTGCAGTTGCAGAGCGCACAGGCGGGTAATGTCCCGGTCGAGCTGGACGGCGCCGATCGGCTCACCGGCGGAGTTCTCAACGATGCATGCGGTGGTGGAGATTACGCGGGGGTCCTCACCTTCCAGCTCGCGCTGTTCGGACTCCTGCCGGCTGTTCCCCTCCAGCACGGCCGCCAGCAGACCGTGGTGAGGTTCCATTATGCGGCGGTAGTCGGCCCCGAGCGCGTCCTTGCCCGACATTCCCCACATCGCCTCCGCGGCGGGGTTGAAAGTCCGGATGATGCCGTTGAGGTCCGTGACGACAACGGCCGTGGGGATGCTTTCCAGTATGCTGTGCTGGAAGTTGTAGGCCTCGTCGAGCTGACGAACCTTTTGCTCCAGTTCCCGGTTGGCTTCTTCCAGCTCGAGGTTGACCTTCTCGGTCCTCTCCTTCAGCTCGCGGTAGGCTTCCTTGAGCTGGGCGGTCTGACGGCTGAACTGCTCGAACGCCTCTTCCAGGGCGCGCAGTTCCTCGGGGCCGGCCCGGGCGTACTTCTCGGCCGACTTCACCGCTTGCTGTTCCTCAACCGGCACGATAGAGCTTGTCTGCCTTTCTCGCGTTGATGGACGCGCGCGCCTCGTCCGTGCTTTCCCGATTTGCCTGGAGGTATTTGAGGAGCTTCTCCTGCACGCTCTGCTGCCGCCGGGTGATCCGGTCGATGCACTGCTCGACCGAGCCGAGGATCGCATCGAGTTTTCCATCGGGGTCCTGGCGTGTTTCCTCCCAGGCACGTTTTGCCGGCTCGATGGCCCGCTCGATCTGCTCGATCTCGGCCATGACACCTTCGACGCGGCGGCACAGGTCCAGGACCGCGGCCGGACCTTCGTCCGCATCCATTGCGCGGTGCTGCTCGTTCACCAGGTCGAGCACCTGTTCGTAGAGCTCCTCCTCCCTGCTGTAGGCATGGGCCAGCTGATCGATCAACGGCTTCACGGCGCCGCCTCCTCCTGGCTCTCACCGATCTGTTGCATCTGGAACATCCAATCCGCCCAGGAACGGCAAGGGGCATCGGCCTTCGTCCTTGACAGCAGCTCGCGGGCCTCCTCGATCCGGCCGGCATTCCGCTCGCTCAACAACAGCATCATCAGCACATGCTCGTCCCCGGGGTCCTTCTCATGGAGGCGGCGGTAGAGCTCGCCCGCCTGCTGGTACCTGCCGGCCATGTAGTAGAGCCACGCCAGTTCACGGGGTGGGGCGATGGGCTCCTCCACCACGGGCACCCATTGTTCCCGGGGCGGCTCAGGAATCTCCACCGGCTGCTCCTGTGCCTCCTCTTCCTCGGCTGCCTGATCCTCCGGGACGGCGGGACGGGGTTCGGGCAACTCGATACGCTCCGGCAGGTCCCGCGCTGCGTTGAGAAGCTCCGCCGCCTTCTCATAGAGCCGGCCCGCTCCTGCGTCCTCCAGAGGAGCGTCGCAGGCGCGTTGCAGCCTCTCAGCCGGCGCGGTCCACGTGCCGTCATCCCGTGCGAACAACGCCGGTGCAAGCAACACCGTCAAAAGGACCGGCGCAATCATCGTGCCGAAGCGCCTCATGGCTGTTCACTCCCCTCCAGCACGGGACACTTACCGCAGAGCGCGAGCGCAGCTCTGTCGAACTGGTTCTGGCGCCGGAAGTGCTCGCCGAGGACGCGCAAAGCGCGCCCGCGAATGCTCTCGGAGACGCTCTTGCGAGCCACCAACTTGCATTGCTCGACCCCCTGGGCCGGGTCGCGGACCATGGCGAGCCGCGCCCGGCACAGGTCGGCGTACTCCTTCAGAGCCGGATCCTTCAGCTGCTGGTGTAAGCCCGCCAGTACGGCCCCCGCCTCATCGTAGGCCTGCATATCCAGCAGGAGGTCCGCCTTCTGCACCTGGAGCGTTCGCGCCCGCTGCGGGTCCTCCGTCGCGGCGGTGGCGCGGTCCAGTACCGCCACACCCATCTCCAGCAGGCGGTATTCCCGGAAGCACTCCATCAGGTCCGGCAGCGCCTGCCAGTATTCATCTTCGTATCCGAAGGTGGCCGCCATCACCTCGCCGAGCATGACCGCCCTGACGTGGTCGCCACAGCGCGAATACGCCCGGATCAAGTCCCGACACACCCTGGTGCTGTCTTCTGTCTCGAGGGGCCAGTTGTTGAGAAAGAACTCGTAACGGGCGACCGCCTTCTCGAAGTAGCCCGCCTCCAGCGCCATCCTTCCCAGCCTGTAGTCCGCCCGCCGCGCGAAGGGGCTGTCCGGATGCCGTGACCGCAGTTCCAGGTATCGCTCCTCCACCTCCAGGGCCGAGGCACCGGACCGCTCCATGCAAAATGCGATGTTGTAGAGGATCTCCGGCTCCAGGGGCTGGTTCGCCTCGTGGGCGAGGGCCCGGCGGAAGCACGATACGGCCTCCCTGTACTTCTCCAGTTTCATCTGGCTTTGCGCCGCCCACAGGTAGGCGGAGGGTGCCAGAGGGTGGTCGGGGGAGCCGTCTGCCAGCATGAGGAGGTCCCGCTCGGCCCGCGCCCACTCCTCCATCTCATACCAGGTGAGGCCCGCAACGTAGTGAGCGTAGGCCGACCACCGGGAGCGCGGCATCTGGCTGCAGAGGATCTCCAGCTGGTCGAGGGCCATCCGCGTCTTGCCCTGTGTCATGTACAGGTGGCCCAGCGCGTAGTAGGCTTCGGCGACGTTGGGCGATTCGGGGTAGAGGATGAGGAACTCCTGGGCACTCCACAGGCTCGCCTTCAGCCCTTCGGCGGCCGACCGGGGCCGGGGGTCGAGTTCGCCCACGGTGACCAGGTCGTCCTCGGTCTCGATCTGCAGGCCCACCGAACCCAGAGCCACCTCGAGGGCGCGCTCGGGAGAAATCACTGCCAGAGACGCCGTCACGGTGTGCTCCGCCGGGCCGCTGTAATCCACCCGCAGGTGGGTCGCACGTTCGACGGCGGCAATGACCTTGCTCAGCGGCGCACCCTCGGCGCGGAGCCTGAACTCGCCCGTCTGGGGGTCGGCATAGACGCTCCCGTCGCCGTACTTCCCCGTGACAACCGCGATGTCCCCCTCCTGCAGCATCCGGCACTCGCAGGGAGCCTGCCCGAAAGTGGGCGGCTGCATCCCGTGGAGCGTCCGCGCGCTCTCGGCCAGCTCCAGGTAGAGCCGCACCTCCGCCATGGCCTGCTGATAGGCAAACCACCGGTTCAGGGCGGCCTGGTCGGCGTACCGTCCCGAATTGGCGCGGAGCAGGAACAGATGACGGAAGTACTCCTTCCACCGCCCCTGCTCGCGCAGGACTTCGGTGGACGTGATCAGCGCGTGCTTCCACAACTGGTCACCCGGCCGGCTGACCGCCCGCAGAGAGTCGGTCAACTGGAGGGCCTCCTTGTGCTGGCCCGTCCGGCTCAGGATGCGGCTCAGCTTATGCCTGGCCAGCAGTACTCTGGCGATGCCCTCGTCCTCTCGTGCGGCGGCCTCGCGGCACAACTGCTCGGCGCCGGCGTAGTCCCTGGCAACCACCCTCTCGTGCGCCTTCTCCAGCAGTTCCTCGTAGTCCATCTCAGCCAGGCGCTCCGGGGAAACCGGCGGCAGCGGTGGCGGCGGCGATACGCCCGCCTCGCCCGCCGGGGCGCGCGGCCGGCGCACCATCTCAGGGGGGGCCGAAGTCCGAACGGCGTAGCTCACGATACCGACGAAGATCATCACCGCCGCACCCAATGCAATCCCCACGACCCAGAGCGGAACGACCCCGACAAGAGGGACCCGAACGCCGCCAAGCCCTGGCGGCAGCGTGCCCTCTTCCTCCACCACCTCCTCCGGTTCTTCCTCTTCCGCGCTCGGCTCACCTTCGGCCGCCGGCTGTTCGCCTTCCCCTAGCGGCTCTTCCTCCGCGAGCGGCTCTTCTCCTGGTGCCTCGGCCGCTGCCTCGCGCTCAGCGGCTCCCGGGGGCTCCTCCTCGGGTGGCTCCTCAGGCTCACCCTCTGCTCGCTGCGCGGCCGGCTCCTGCTCGGCCTCCTCGGACGGCGCCTCCGCTGCGGGGACCCCGCCTTCCTCCGCGCCGGATGGCTCTTCGCGCGGCTCTTCCGATGGAGTCCCTGTATCCGCCTCGCTGCCCTCAGGCTGCTCGGGCGCAGACCCGTCTTCGCCTTCCGCGGTGATGTCTTGCTCTTCGTCCTCGGCCATCACTCAGTCCCAGAGGAAGCTTTTCTCAGCTCCGGTCACGCCATCGTGGGCACGCCGCCCGCGGGGAGGCGTGCCCAACCCGTCCAGCTCCGCCTCATCGTCGACAACGATCAGTCGGTTGCTTCCATCGATAAGCGCCAGCAGGCGCTTCTGCTCATCGCTCAAGTTCAGCAGGATGAGTCGTCGCCCCTCGGCCCCCAGCCGCCAGCTCATCTCCACACAGCCCTGCCAGAAAAGGCTGCTGACGAAATCCACCTGGCCAAGATCGAAGGCGACGGCGGCCACTCCCGGCCCATCGTCGGGGTTCAGCACCGGCCACTCGGGGCTTCGGACGAGCGCCCTCTGGGCGATGCGGAGCACCAGCACTCCGTTCCGGCGCAACTGTTCGGAAGGCATCTCATATCCCCTCGCTGAGGACGATGCTTTTCCTGTCTTTCCCCGCGACGAGCCGGGCGTCCACGCCGAGCTCCCCGCTCAGGTCGTCCAGCGCCCGGCCCGGCCCCGGATCAGAGGAGCCACTTACGCTCACCAGGACGTGTCCCTTCAACAGCCCGACCCGGCCGAAGCCTCCGCCCTCTCCGTCGGTCATCAGCGCGATGGCCTCCACGCACATCTGGACAAGCTCACCGGCACGCCGCTCGCCACACCCTAGGTGGGCGAACATACCTCCCAGGCGGTCAAGCAGTCCCGCGGTGTGTTCGTCACCGTCAAGGGGTCCAAAGGAGAAGATCTCCGTTCCCGCTCCCGCGAGGAACTCCCGGAGATCATCCTCCTGCAGCCTGCGCTCTGCCGTGGGTCGGACATGCCTGTCTCCGGCCTGTTGCATGAACTCGTCGATACGCTCTTTCAAATAGCGTGCCTCACAGGGCTTGGTGACATAGTCCCACGCCCGCAGCCGCACGGCCTGGATTGCCGTATCGAGGGACGCATACCCGGTGAGGATCATCACTCCGATGGCCGGATTCACCTGCCTGGCCGTGCGAATTAGCTCCACCCCCGGCAGGCCGGGCATCTTCAGGTCGGTGATCATGAAGTCGTAGGGGCCTTCATCGAGGAGCCCGCGTGCTTCGTCCCCGTCGCCGGCGTAGTGCACCTCCCAGCCGTCCTGGAGGAAAAGCTCGCGGAGGGCCCAGCGGATGGTCTCCTCGTCGTCGACTATCAGCATTCTGCGGCTCATGCAGCCACCTTCTCGCTCTCGGGCTGGGCCCGGGCCGGGAATGTGACGGTGAAGGTGGTGCCTTTGCCTGGCTCGCTGACGACCTCGATCCCTCCGTTGTGGGCGTCCACGATCTTCTTGCTGACCGACAGGCCGAGGCCGACCCCGTCATGCTTGGAGGTGAAGAAGGGCTCGAAGATGCGCTCTACGATGTCCCCTTCGATGCCCTTTCCCCGATCGCGGAAGTCCACGGCCACCTGGGCGGGGCTCTCCAGGGGGCGCACGGTCACGGCCAGCTCGTCGCCCACGTCGCTGGCGTCCACCGAATTGAGGAGGATGTTCCGGAACACCTGCTGCACCATGTCCGGATCTATCTCCGCTTCGGAACGCATGCCGGTGCGCGTGACCCTTACGTCGATCTGCTTGCGTTTGAGGTGGGCCCTCACCGACTCGATGCTCTTCAGGACCACCTCTTCCAGCTCGCAACAGACCAGACGCGGCTGATAGCGGCGGGCGAAGTGGAGAAGGTTGCTGACCACCTTCTCCATTTTCTCGGCTTCGCGGTGCAGGTTCGCCAACACGGTCATGCGGGAGTCGTCGGGGTCCAGCTTCGTCTGGAGGACCTCCACCGAAAGCATCATCCCGCAGAGCGGGTTGCGGATCTCGTGAGCAACGGAAGCCGAGAGCTCACCCAGCGTGGCCAGGCTGACCACCTTCCTCAGTTCAGGCTGGAGCGCCTTCAGGCTGTCGCTCCACTGCCGGAGCCGCTGCGCCCAGGAGCTTACGCAGTCATGACGCAGTTCGGAGACCTGCTCCCTCAGGCTGTGCACGAGGTCCAGAGCGCCTTCGTCGGTCCGCCTCTGCAGTCGCTCTTCGAGCTCGGCGATGGCACTCTCGGCCCTGCTGATGCGCTGCTCTATCTCCTGGAGTCGGCGACGCTGCTCCGCGACATCGCTCAGGAGCTGTTGCGCCACTTCCTCTACGCGTCGCATTCGGCTGCCTTCCTCCTGGGGCGAGAAGATTCGTGCTGCAGTCGGCTCCACGATAATGATGCGCCGAACCCGGTTTCAACGCTTCGGGGCGAACGCACGCGCAGGGCGCGGGAGGCGGGCCCTGAGCGGTCGGCAGCACTATGGTTGCAGCAAAAAGTCTGCCAACCAGTTAGGACGATGGCGCCGGGCCGAGCGCCGCCCGGGTGAGACCCCCCACGGGCCGGGGGACACGCCGATGCGCCGCCTCTAAAGGCGGGCGCAAAAAACAGCGGTCATCGGCGGGATGCACGGCAGGAAGGACGGCGAGGAGGCGTTTCGATATCCAACGCGCGTTGACAGATACATCGTGTTCAGCCGACGCGGCGGGGGCGGGCAACGAAGAAACGCTGGTCGGTACCGTCGGGGTCTATCCGCACTCTCACCGACCGGTGGCAACGAGGGCAGCGGCCTTCGTAGGCGGTTCCCTCCGAGTTCTTGTAGATACGGCCGTAGGCGCGGCAGCACTCAAAAAGAACGCCCAGGAACTTCCTGCCCTTCACGTCAAAGCCCTTCGCGCAGAATCCTCTCAGCCGCCTCGCGCACAGTTTCGGACGTCACAAGCTCCCCCCGCTGCAATTTCTCCAGCACCTCGTGCACGCGCTCCTTGCGGAAGGTTTCGGCATGCTTGATACGATCGATCAGGGCACGCAGCTCGCTGGAGACTTCGACCTCCGATTCCTCCTCAGCGGCGGCCGGAGTGTCCTTCTCTTCGGTCGGATGGGCCTTTGCCTTACCGCTGCGGGCCAGACGGTCGAGTTCGCCGTGACCGGGTCCCGTGATTTCCTCAATCATGTCTGGCTTGCCTCCCTCCGCCGTACGTGCAGCCAAAGACGTGCCAAAGGAAGCAGCGCGCATGTGCTCCCTGTCTCTTTTGTCGGAAACAGCGGCGGCTGCATTAGCCCTCTCGGTCGGTTCGGCCCCCGGCGGGGCGGGCGATCGAGAACACAAGAGATTGAATCTCTCCTCGGGCTTCTCCTACAATTACCTTTCCGCGCGCGAGTTGCAAGGTTCTCAGCCCGTTCGGAAGGTCACTATGGCACACCGCGTAGTGCTGGTGGACGACGACGAGACGATCCGAACCAGTATCGAGACGTACCTCCAGGACCGTGACTACGACGTCCACACGGCAGGCACGGCGGAGGACGGGCTGGAGGCGATCGACCGGTACCTGCCCGACGTGCTGCTGGTCGACCTGAAGATGCCGGGACGGGACGGCTTCTACCTCATACGCGAGGCCCAGAAGCGCAGCAGCGCAACCGCCGTCATCGTCATCAGCGGCCACGCGGACATCGACAAAGCCGTCCGTGCCACCAAGATGGGAGCGTGCCACTTCATCGAGAAGCCGTTTTCGGCCTCGGACGTGCGGGAGGCGATCGAGCAGGCCGTGGGGCCGGGCACATCCCGCCAGCAGCTCCGCAAGGTGGACGAAGAGGGGATCCGCATCGGGACGGCCCGCTGGACCCTTATCGGGGTGAGCGACGCGATGCGGGAGATCTACCGCAAGATCCGGATGGTCAGCCAGTCCGCCCAGTCCACTGTGCTGATCCAGGGAGAGAGCGGCACCGGCAAGGAGCTTGTGGCGCGCGCCATATTCGAGTTCTCCGACCACCGCAACAACGGGCAGTTCGTGGACGTGAACTGCGCCGCACTGAGCGAATCGCTCCTGGAGGCGGAGCTGTTCGGGCACGAGAAGGGCTCCTTCACCGGCGCCACGGAGACGCGCAAGGGCCTGTTCGGTGCGGCTCACGGCGGGGCGATCTTCCTGGACGAGATAGGCGAGATGCCGCTGAAGCTCCAGGCCAAACTCCTGCGGGTGCTGGAGGAGAAATCCTTCAAACGCGTGGGCGGGACCGACAACATCGAGGTGGACTGTCGAGTCATCGCCTCCACGAACCGCGACCTGTGGAAGAAGGTCGAGGAGGAGGAGTTCCGGCGTGATCTGTTCTACCGCCTCGACGTGTTCACCATCCGCATCCCGCCCCTTCGGGAGCGGCCCGAAGACATACCGTCCCTGAGCGCGTTCTTCCTTCGGGAGCTTTCTCAGAGCTGCAACAAGCATTTTACCGATTTCACGACGGGGGCCATGGACCGGCTCATGTCGTATGAGTGGCCGGGCAACGTGCGCGAGCTGCGCAACGTGATCGAGCGCGCCGTGATACTGGGCGCCGGCCAGACGGTAGAGGCGGAGGACCTGATCATCTCGCACTCCCCGGAGCCCGGGCCCGCCGGGGGCATCACTCCCCGGGTGGAGTCACTGGAGAGCATGGAGAGGCGACTGATCAAGAAAGTCCTGGATGCCAACGACTGGCAGAAGACGAAGTCGGCGGAGATCCTGGGCATCAACCGCACCACCCTGTGGCAGAAGATCAAGCGGTACGAGCTGGACCCGGACGACTGACCCTCCCGATCCCCCCCCTCGCGGGGGATTCTGTTGCAAAAGCCCTAAAGTCCAGGGCGGATCCTCCGAAAACCTAAGTAGAGATGGCTCGAGCCGGGATCCTTTTCTGTGCGGCAGCATCCGCTGCTGCCGCGGGGACGAGTTCGGCCAAGTTCTGTACTTTCTTCAGGAGGATGTGCCATGGGCTTGGTGATCAGGCACAATATGGCTGCTCAGGCCGCCTACAGGAACCTGTCAGCCACGTACCGCGGCCTCGCGGAGTCGATCAACGCGCTGTCATCCGGTCTGCGGATCAACAGCGCCGACGACGACGCTGCGGGCCTTGCCGTGCGTGAGCTGATGCGTGCTGAAGTGGCGGGTCTGAGCCAGGGCGTCCGCAACGCGAGTGACGCCATTTCGATGCTTCAGACGTTCGATGGCGCTGCGCAGGTGATCGACGAGAAGCTGACGCGTATGAAGGAACTCGCCATGCAGGCGTCGACGGGGACGTACAGCGACACCCAGCGGAGCCTGATGCAGGACGAGTTCGACCAGATGCGGTCGGAGATCAACCGTATCGCGAACGCGACCAGCTTCAACGAGATCTACGGCCTGAACGCCAGCGCGACGATCAAGATCCACTTCGGCACGGGCAACAGCTCGGCCCAGGACTACTACTACATCACCGAACAGAACATGACCAGCAGCGCGCTCGGGCTGGACGCTCTGACCATCGCCAGCCAGGCATCCGCGCAGGCGGCGCTGACGGCCATTGACTCTGCCATCTCGACCAAGGACACCGCGCGGGCCCACTTCGGCGCCATGATGAACCGGCTGGAGAACACCATCTCCAACCTGGAGATCCAGCGGGAGAACATCCAGGCAGCCGAATCACAGATATCCGACGTGGACGTCGCCTGGGAGATGGCCTCGTTGACCCGGAGCCAGGTTCTGGCTCAAGCCGGTGTGG
>JASFTU010000034.1:0-9911 GCA_050050635.1 Candidatus Brocadiaceae bacterium | reverse complement strand
AGGGGAAGACGTTGCGATCGTCGCCACCGACGTTGAGTGTCAGGAAGGAGATTGCATTCATGCCTTCGCCCGCCAGGTAGTTGACGGCTCCGACGATGCCCTTACCTTTCCCCTGTTGCCAGCTGGGGTCGCCTTCGCGCCAGTCGCGGACGTGCGCCTGCCAGGTCTTCACGAGGTGGTCTCTATGCCCGTCGGAGGCGAAGTCGCCGTCGAAATCCGCGCAGGCAAGGAAGTTCTCCGGCGCATCGGCTCCCTGTTTGAGGAAGTATTCCCCGCTCCCGGCGAACCTCAGGTAGCGCCGGCCGACGTATTGCAGCCTGCCTCTGGCGCGCGGATCAGTCCCCGTGCCCTCAGCGGAGCCAATCTGCACGGTGCCCCGCAGCCCGTCCAGCGGGGGGACGGGCGTTCCGGCCTCCGGGGCATCGCTCACGGCCACTTCCCTGCCGCGTCGGAACGAGACCGCGTAGCTCCACGCCCCGGCCCGGTCCGGGCAGAAGTGCACCCGCCATTTGCACCCGCCGTCCGCGCCCGTCTCGGCGGCGTTCCCATCCGCCGCGAAGAAACCCGGGATCACGCAGGTGCAGTCTCCCTGCCTGAAGGTAACCTGCAGCCTGTAGTCAAGGAACGGGTTGGGCTCTGCGTTCTCGTCGGTCCGTGGGCCGTCGAACGTGAGGGTGACACGGTGCCAGGGCCGTAGCTCACCGCTCACCACGGGCGCCTCCTCCACTCCAGCGGCCGGCCCGGGGCAGATGCTCAGGCACGCGACAACGCAACAGATTGCGACCCGAACCCATCTCATCTCATGCTGCTCCTTTCCCGACGGATGCGCTTTACGCTTGAACTGATTCTCAACGGATTCCGGGCCGGCCGGCTCATCCCACGCCAGCCAGTGAGCGATAGAGGGAAAGATACCGCGCGACCATGCGGGGGACGGTGAAGGTCTTCGCCCGGCGCCGGCGGCGCGCAATTGCCTTCGGCGACCATGCTTCCCTTTTGAGTGCGGCCATCGCGCGGTGCAGACCCTCCACGTCTTCCGGCTCCACCCACGTGACCACCCTCCTGCCGATCTCCGGCAGCGCGCCGACCCGCGACGCGATGCACGGCAGCCCCGCGGCCAGGGCTTCCAGCAGCGTCATGCCGAACCCCTCGGTGCGGGACGGCACCACGAAAGCGTTGAGCCCGGAGAGGAAACCCGGTACATCCTCGACGAACCCCGCAAGCTCCGCACGGCCGGAGACGCCGAGCGAGCGGATCAGGCGGAGCAGGTCGCTCCGGGTGGGACCGTCGCCTGCGATCTTGAGCTGCGCCTCATCGTCGTGCCGGCAGAGCCGTGCGAACGCCCGCACCAGAAGGTCATACCCCTTCTGCGGGACCAGGCGCCCCACCGATCCGAAGACCGGTCCGGGACGCGGCGCGATGTCCAGGAACCGCGTCGGGTCCAGCCCGTTGTAGATCACCGCCTCCCGTCGCCCCGTCCCGGCGACGCCGTGCTGGTGGTCGCGGACGGCCCCGGAAACATAGACCTGGCGGTCGGCGAGCGGTCGTCCGAGGCGATAGAAGGCACGCCGGAGGGGGAGGCTCCGGTGCTCCACGTTGTGGTACGTCCACAGGACGGGACAGGCCAGCCCCGTCGCGCGAAGGAAGACGCTGGCGGCGTTGGCATGGAACATGTGACAGTGAAGCACGTCCGGCTGCCAGCCGACGATGAAGCGCCGCAGGCCGACGGCTCGCCAGAGCATCCACTTCCGCTCCATCCGGGCGCAGTAGACGGGGAAGCCCGCCTCCCGCAGGAGGGCACTCGTCCTGCCACTGGGCTCCCCGCCGCGGAACAGCCCCGCCACGGCGCACTCGACTCCCCTCCCGCGGAGTCCGCGCGCCAAGCTGACGATGACCCGCTCGGCCCCGGCGAAGCGAAGGTCGGTGGTCAATTGCATCACGCGCATGGGCTGTCACACTCCCCTGATCAGGGCCGCCGGATCCGGCACGAAAGTAGCAGAACCCGGCCGGGCGCCGCAAGGGCACCCCCGAGGCTGTCCGTGCCGTCCCGCCGAGCTTGACTTGCCCGCCGCCCCTCGGTAGCATGCGGGCGTCAATGCTTCTGCCCCCTGCGCTTCGCCCTCCACGCATGGCCGATCAGGGAAACGAACGCCGCCAGCCCGCCTTTCTGGTCACCATCGACGCAGAGGGCGACAATCTCTGGTCACGACCGCGGGAGGTCAGCACAAGGAACGCCGATTACCTCCCGCGTTTCCAATCGCTGTGTGAGTCTTACGGCCTGAAGGTCACGTACCTCGTCAGCTACGCGATGGCCTGCGCCGATGCGTTCCGCCGGTTCGCCGCCGACGCGCTGGAACGGGGAGTCGGCGAGGTCGGGGCTCACCCCCACGCCTGGAACACGCCGCCGCTGGAGCCGCTGACCGGGGACGATGCGCGCCATCAGCCGTACCTGATCGAGTATCCGCCGGACGTGATGGCGGAGAAGGTCGCTACGCTGACTCACCTGCTGGAGGATACGTTCGGGGCGAAGATGGGGAGCCACCGGGCCGGACGATGGGCCTTCGACGCGCAGTACGCCCGCGTACTGGTCGAGCACGGGTACCGCGTGGACTGCTCGGTCACGCCGCACGTCTCGTGGCGATGGATGCGAGGCGCGCCCGAAGGAGAGGGGGGGAGCGACTACCGGGGCTGTCCGGAGGAGCCGTACTTCGTGGACCCGAACGACGTCCGCCGGCCGGGAGACTCCCCCCTGCTGGAAGTGCCTGTGACGGTGCGGCCCGTCGGCGGCCGGGCGAGGCGTTGCGTGCACGCGACGGCCGAACGCGCGTGGCCCTTCCGGCGCTGGGCCCTGTTCCGGGCCGGGCTGAACCGCCTTCTGCCCCCCGTGCGATGGCTCCGTCCGGACGGGCACAACCGCAAGCAGATGCTGGAGATCGTGGAGGACGCCCTGCGGACCGGCCGAGACTACGTTCAGCTGATGCTGCATTCCTCCGAGCTGATGCCGGGCGGCAGCCCCCGGTTCGGCAGCGCCGAGGCCGTCGAGCGGCTGTACGACGACCTGGAGGCGCTCCTCGAGTACGTCCGGGATCGCTTCCGGGGTATGACTCTCACCGCCTACCGTGAGCGGTTCGCGCAGCGAAGATTGGAGGGCACGCACGGATGAGCCGGGGCGAGTCAAAAGTCCTGGTGTTGGGAGACGGCAACCGCAGCTTCCTGGCGGTGATCCGTTCCCTGGGTAGGCGGGGCGTACGGGTCCACGTGGGGTGGTGCTCCCCGGACACGCCTGCGGCCCGGTCCCGGTACGTGCGCGCCGTGCATCGGATTCCACCCTACGGCGCGCACGGCGCGTGGAAGTCCGAGCTGACCGGCCTGATGACCGAAGAGCAATACGAACTGGTCATTCCCTGCAACGATCAGTCCCTGTTGCCTCTCCAGGCGCACCGCAAGGAGCTCGAAGCGCACGGGCGCCTGTACCTCCTGGGCGAGCGGGCATTCGAGATCGCCATAGACAAGGTTCGGACCGCGGCGCTGGCGGCGTCCCTCGGTTTGCCGCTGCCGCCAGCAGTGGTTCTCCGCGCCCCCGCCCCGGCGGAGGAGGTGCTGGCGGCTCTGAGCCTGCCGGTCGTGGTCAAACCGGCGACCTCCTTCGCGCTGTCAAACCTGCGTGAGAAGAGCAAGGTGCAGATCGCGCGCACCCGCGAGGGGCTGGAACGGGCCCTGGAGATGCTGCTCCCGCGGGGTGAGGTGCTGGTGCAGGACTACTTCTCGGGGCACGGCGTGGGCGTTGAGGCCCTGGCCGACGCGGGGGAAGTGCTCTTGGCCTTTCAACACGAGCGGCTGCATGAGCCCCCGACCGGCGGCGGTTCAACCTACCGCCGGAGCGTGCCCCTGGACCCGGAGCTGCTCCGAGCGACGCGCCGGCTGGTGGAGGCCACCGACTACACCGGCGTGCTCATGGTCGAGTTCCGGGTGAACGCGCAGACGGGCGAGTGGATCCTCGTCGAACTGAACCCGCGCTTCTGGGGCTCACTGCCCCTGGCGGTCGCCGCCGGAGCCGACTTCCCGTACTACCTCTACCGGCTCCTGGTAGAGGGCAAACGCCGCTTCCCCGGGGCCTACAGGACCGGGCTGTACTGCCGCAACCTGACGAAGGACCTCGGCTGGCTGGTGCGCGCGCTCCGCGAGGAGAGCCGGAGCCTGTGGGGGAGCGTCCGTCTGCTGGGCCGGACGTTCGGCGAGATGGTTATCAACACCCTCCGCCTGCGCGAGCGGAGCGATACGTTCACCTTCGACGACCCGATGCCCGGCGTGCTCGAGGTGGCGCAACTGGCAAGGAGGGCGATGCGGGTAGCTTCAGGTCGGGCGCGTTCGGGGTGGTGTTCGGTGCCCCCCGCCCGCACGCTGCAGACGCGGAAGGTCCGACAGGCACTCCGGAACAGCCGGAGCGTCCTGTTCGTATGCAAGGGCAACATCTGCCGGAGCCCGTTCGCGGAGCACTACGCCCGCCGGCATCTGCCCGGCGGCGCCCGCTTCGCCTCGACCGGCTACTATCCGGTGCCGGAGCGGCGCTGCCCGCCCGCCGCCGTCGAGGCGGCCGCGGACCTCGGCGTGGACCTCTCGGGGCATCGCTCCTCGGTGATCGAAGCCCCCCTCGCACGGGAGCACGATCTGGTGCTGACGTTCGACGAGGAGAACCGCCGCACGCTGCTGGACCGCTACCCCTGGCTGCGGGGGAAGGTGTTCCACGTCGGGCTGCTGGCGGCCGACGGCCCGGTCACCATCGCCGACCCGTTCGGGGGGACCGTCGAGGACATGCGCGCCGCCTACCGGGCCATAGCCCGGGCCCTGGACGCCTACGCAGGTTCGGTTGAATCGGCCGCGCACTGAATCCCGGGGGCGACTACTCGGCCTCCCGCTCCGCCTCGTCCAGGTAGCCCAGGGCGCGCAGTCGGGCTTTCAGCTCCTGTTCGTCGGCCCTGGACGGGATGGGTGCTTCCTGGCGCGGCTGCAGCGAAGGGCGTTCCCTCTCCAGGTGCGCCGCCACTCGCCGCTGCATCTCCTTGAGCTGATCCGGATGGCTGTCCATCAGCGATCGCTGCTCGCCGGGATCCTCCGGCAGGAAGTACAGCTCATCGCGCCCTTGCTCCAGGTCGCAGACCAGCTTCCACTCCCGCGTGCGCGCGGCCACGTTGTGGGGGCGGTCAGCGACGAACAGCCGGTAAGCCGTCTCGGCGAACACGCAGTCCCTGGGCGGGCCGTCCAGCAGCGACCGTCCCTCGAAGGTCGGCGAAGGCTCAACACCCGCAAGCGTACAGAGCGTAGGAGCCACGTCGAGGAGCGAAGCGGGGCCGGGCTCCCTGCGGGGTTCGAGGCCCGGCGCCCTGACCATCAGCGGCACGCGGAGGAACTCCTCGTAGAGGAACTCCCCGTGCCCGTACTGGCCATGCTCGAGGAATGCCTCCCCGTGGTCACTGGTGAAGACCAGCGCCGTCTCGTCGCGGCCCCCGCCCGACCGCAGGAAGTCCAGCAGCACGCCGAGCCAGTGATCCAGGTAGCGCACCTCGGCCGCGTACAGAGTCCTGAGCCGTCGCAGCTCCTCCGGCGTGAGCCGGCCGGGGTGCTTCAGCGCCCGGGTGAAAAGCTCCCCCGCCTCCCGGCGCTCTCGCTCGGACAGCTCGGGCAGCCGCGTCCCGTACGGGTAGTGAGGGTCCATGTAGTGCACCCAGAGGAAGAACCGGTCTTCCGCTTCCTTCAGCCACTCGATGGCCCGTTCGGTGGTCTCACGGGCCGATTCGTGCGGCTGCTCGACGGGTATCGAGCGGCAGAAGAGGTACTGATACACCTTCCGCACCGCACCGAAGAGCCGGGGCAAACGGCGGGCGACGAACCGTGCCACGCCGGCGTGCCATCCCTCCGGAGACTCGGGGGGCCCCACCTCGGGCGCGAGCGAATCATAGAACGTGCCGAACCCGCGCCCGTAGCCCCGCCAGCGCGATATGACCGGATTGGAGTGGAACGCCGCGGTCTCGAACCCGGCACGCTGGAAGCACTCCGCCACCGATACCCGGTCGCCCAGGTTCTGGATGGCTCCCCCGGTCGTGGGGTAGTTGGAGGCCAGGATGCCGGGGAACGACTGCATCGTCCGGGCACCGGTGGCGAGCGCCACTTCGTAGAGTATAGACTCCTCGGCAAGTCGCTCGGTCTCCGGCGTCTCCGCCAAAGCGCCGTACGCGCTGAGTGCGTCCGCCCGCAGGCTGTCCACTGTAATCAGGATGATCTTGCGGCAGCCGTCACTCATCGCTGTCCCGTTCTCCTCGGCCGGAGTATCGCGGAGGCAGGCGGCGGACGGTGGAGATGAGAGCCAGTACCGGGACGGCCCACGTGCGCGCGCTGAGGAGGATGCCGGGAGCCGCGCCGACGGCCGCCTTCAGATCAGCCAGCGCGGCGCGTGGCTCGCCCGCCCACGCACGGCGCCAGGCGCGCCAGCGAAGCCTCCGGGCCTCGTGCTTCCTCAGGGCCCGCTGCACCTTCTTCCGATCCTTCGGCGACACAATGTGCATGTAGCGCTCTCGCACGCGCCTCCCCTCTCGCGCCGTGCCGGAGCTCCACGCGCCCGTGACGCTCCCCGCATGGATGCGGAAGCGCGAGAGGATCTCGTCGGTCCACGTCAGCTCGTAGCCGTGGGATATCATACGCAGCCAGTACTCGTGATCCATGGACACCTTCAGGTCGGTGTCGAAGTAACCGATACGTTCGGTCACCTCACGACGCCAGAAGGTGGATGGCTGCACCAGGCAGTTGCGGACCAACCATTGCCACCGCTTGCGCCACGGCCTGCGCGGCCAGGTATAGCCCCAGCCCACGCCCGGCCCGAAGAGCCGGCCTCGGCCGGAAAACCAGTCCACCCCCGGATCGGCGAAGCACCGTCCGACCCGCACGAGCGCACCCGGCACGTAGACGTCGTCCGTATTGAGATAGGAGACCACCTCGCCAGTGGCTCGCGGCAGACCCTTGTTGATCGCGTCGCTTATGCCTTCGTCCGGCTCAGTGGTCCAGAAGCTGAGCCACTGCTCGTACTTCCGGATCACCTCCACGGTGCCGTCCGTGGAGCCGCCGTCGATGATGACGTACTCCAGATCGGGATACCCCTGCAGCAGCACCGAACGGATGGTCTCCTCGATCAGATCGGCACGATTGTGGGAGGGAGTGACGATGCTGATGCGCGGCCACACGTCACCCGGCGGCGGCGGACGCTCCACGGGCGGAGTCTCCTCCGTCCAGGGCCAGCCCTCCCGGCCGTCCGGGGGCGACGGCAGCTCGTCTATGCGGGGACAGCGCATCGTACCTCCCTCACCCGGCGCCCTGCCGGGCGCGCTCTTCCAGAAGCTGCTCGTAGAGATCGGTGTATCGGCGGACCATCCGTCCGATAGGGTAGCTTTCCACGGCCACGCGGCGGCACGCGCGGGACGCCCGCTCTCTCAGTCCATCGTCGGTGAGCAGACGGTGCAGACACGCCGCCAGTTCGTGCGCGTCGTATGCCGGCGCGAGCAGGCCCGTCGTGCCGTGTTCGACGAGCTCCGGCACCGCCGCCGCGCGGAAGCCCACACAGGGAGTGCCGCAGGCCATGCTCTCCAGGAACACGAGGCCGAACGTCTCGCTCCGGGACGGCCCGAAGAAGACGTCCGCTGCCGAGTACGCCGCCACCATGAACCGGTCGCTTTCGACCCGGCCGAGCTGGGTTGCGGGAAACGGCAGTTCGGGCAGGCGGTCACCGCCGCCGCCCGCCAGCAGCAGCCGCACGTCCTCCACTCCCCCCTGCCGCAGTCGCCGGAGCGCCCTCAGGGCAAGCCCTTTCCCCTTGACGTCGCGCGTCAGGCTGTTACCGGTCAGCATCAACACCTTCTCCCCGGGAGCCACGCCGACTATCTGCCGCGCTGCCTCCCGAGGCAGCGGCCGGAAGACGTCCGTGCCTATCCCGTGCGGGACGTGCACCGATCGGAAGCTCTCCGTCAAAGGGGCGACTCGCACACGGCGAAGAAGCCAGCGGGACGGGGCGACGAGCGTGGGTGAGACCCGCCGGTACACCCACCGGCGCGCCCGCCACAGCAGCCGTGTGGTGTCCACGTCGATCCGCGGCGGCCCGAGCAGGTTCGGACAGCTCCCGCACCCCGTCTGCCACCGCTCACAGTCCAGGGGGAAGGCGCAGTGGCCTGTGAGCGCCCACTCGTCGTGCAGCGTCCAGACGAGCGGCGCGTACCTCTCCAGGCGGGGCAGCAGGAAAAGGGAGAAGAAGTAGCTGTGAATGTTGTGCAGGTTGACGACCTCCGCCCAGGCCGCATGGCGCCGATGTCCAGCCCATGAGGTGACGTTGATCAGGCCCTCCAGCCCCAGTTTCATCTCAAGCCACCAGTTGGCGTGGCGGAGGAGCCACCAGAACGCGCTCGGCGGGACGAACGTCTGCAGATCGTCGCGGCCGCGCACGCGATCCACCGAGACGATGCGGGAGCGTTGCCCGTCGGCCTGCAGGGCGGAATGGAGGCGATAGCAGACCTCTCCCGCACCACCGTGACGCACGCGAGTGTTGACGTGCAGGACCTTCACGGTCGCCTCCCCGGTGGTCCGTCGGGGAAGGTATGTCGAACGCGCCGGCGCTCGGCCTCCCGGAGGCGGATGCCGGCCAGGGCCCGCCCGGTCTGCGCCAGCCCTGGATGCGCCTCGGCCAGGTCGCGCTCCTCGCGCGGATCCGCCCGCAGGTCGAAGGCACGGCACCGATCCTCCCCCGGGTCCACCATCAGCTTGAGCCGGGAGTTCTGGAAGGAGACCCTGCGTCGCAGCCGCCGGAGGTCCCGCGTCCGGAGCCGGTGCACTTCCTCGTGCTCGCCGTAGGCCGACTGCGACTCCACCAGCCTGTCCCCCGCCATCGGCTCTTCACCGCGCAGCAGCGGCGCGAAGCTGCGCCCCATGCAGACGTCCTCGGGCAGCTCCGCGCCCACGAGATCGGCAAGGGTTGGCATCAGGTCGAGCAGGCTGACCTCGCCTTCGCTCCGCCGCTGGTTCTGCTGTCCGGGTAGCCGGACGATCAGCGGCACCCCAAGCAGCTCCTCGTAGTGCAGGGACGGATGGAAGCAGCGGCCGTGCTCGCCCAGCGCCTCGCCGTGGTCGGCGGTCACGATCAGAAGCGATGGGTCCAGCAGGCCACGGGCACGGAGCACCTTCAGCAGCCGGCCGAGCTCGTGGTCGAATCGCCGCACCTCGCCGTCGTAGAGGGCGACCAGGTCTCGCCGCTGGGCTTCGGTCAGTCCCTTGCCCCGCCCCGCCGCACGCCGCAACATAAGCGCGCGCAGCCGCGAGAGGGTCGGCCCGCCGGCCTCCCTCTGGCGGGCCGGCGGCGGGACGTACGGTTCGTGCGGCGTCATCCAGTGGGCCCACAGGAAGAACGGCCCGGGTCGGCAGTCCGCTACCCACCGCCGGACCGTGCTGCCAAAGGTCTCCTCCAGAGCGTTCTTGACGCGCATGTCCGTGGCGTGCCGTAGCAGCTCGTCCACCGGCCGCCAGGCCCCACGCAGCAGACTGCCACCGGGCAGCCTGCGGCCAAGGGCACGACAGGCCCGCAGGAACGGTCGGGCCAGCCGGGCAGCGAAGGGCGCCTGCTCCCCTCCTCCCTCCCCGCCCGCCGCCTCGGGAAGAGCTCCGTGGTGGGCCGGTGTGAACTCGAAGAACTCGTCCAGTCGGTCGAAACCCCGGCCATATCCGAAGTGTGCCGATGCGAAAGGGTTGGCGGCGTGGAATCCCCGCGTATAGTAGCCGGTCGACCGCATCATCTCGGCCAGGGTCAGGGGAGCTTCCCAGACGCCGAAGCGGGCGCCCGCGAACGGCATCATCGAGGCCATCAGCCCGGGGAACGCAAAGGGCGT
>JASFTU010000033.1:0-9919 GCA_050050635.1 Candidatus Brocadiaceae bacterium | reverse complement strand
GGGCGGACGATCTCGCCGACGGCGGGATCGGCCTGGACAGCCTGATGAACCTCGCGGGATGGAACAGCTTCCGGGCCGACCAGGAGGAGATGGACCGCAGGGTACTCCAAGTCGTCCCGTAGCAGCCGGGCGCTTGGCCATCATCCGCCGGCGGGAGGGAGGGTCGCTATGCGGAGACTCATCATCATCGTGCTCGTCCTGGTCGGCGTGGCGGTCCTGGTCTTCGAACCGGACGCACGCCGGGCGGTGGTCGGCCTCTATCACCGGACGATCGGTGGGTGGTTCCGGCCGGCCGGGTGGACTCCGCCGGGGGCTCACGACGTCAAGGTGTACGTGCCCAGGGGCGGACGGTCCTACCACCGCAAGGGCTGCCCGCGTATGAAGGGGAGGACGGGCGTGCCCACTCCCCTGGCCCAGGCCAGGGAACTCTACCCACCCTGTCCGGAGTGCCGGCCCCCGGAGTGAGAGCCGTCAGTTCCCGGGCGGGATGTCCAGGACCTGGTTCTGGTCGCGAAGGGCCTCCTGGAGCGCGTCCGCGTCGAGCCGACGGGGAACGGAGCCACCGGCACAGCACAGCGCGGCCGCCGTCCCGGCTGCCTGCCCGACCGCCATGATGGGCGCCATGGCCCGGTGAGACTCGTAGGGCTCCTGGTCACTGGAGATGCAGCGGCCCGCCACCAGCAGCCCGTCTACCACCCGGGGCACCAGGCAGCGGTAGGGTATGTCGTAGCCCTGGTGCTCCAGGTAACGACGGTAGCCGTAGTAGTGGATGATGGGGCAGGAGCTGATCGCGACCACGTCTCCGAAGCGCCGTCCCCCGAGAGCGTCCTCGGCCGTCAGCCGGTATTCGCCCTCGATGAAACGGGTCTGCCGGACGCCGAGCATGGGCGGTGTCTCCGCGACACGGGCATCCGCCAGCTCGGGCGTCTCCCCCTGCTTTGCGGCGAAGTCCTCAAAGACTCCCAGCCTGGCCTCCAGTTCAGCCCCGGAGAGCTCATCCGCGTTGGTGCCGTCCATCGGGCCTACCCCTGGTCCCCACACGACGGCGTTCGAGCCGAAGTCGCACCGGTAGGTTCCCTCGGGGCGGTCCTCGCCGAACGCGATGCGATACATCAGGCTGTCGTTGAGTCGGGGGGCCTCCTCCCGCCGGGTCTGCCAGAAGGGCACGCCGGCCCGGGCCGACACGTCCCCGTCCCCGGTGGCGTCCACGACCACGCGGGCCATCAGCGCCTGCCGGCCGGACTTGCTCTCCACCAGCACCCCCCGAAGCACGCCGTCCTCGACAATGCTCTCACAGAACCAGGTATGGAACATTACGTCCACGCCGGCGTCGGCGCACGCGCGCAGGACGACGTACTTGAACTTCTCGGTGTCGATGGCGTAGCTGTACTCGAGCTGCCGGGGCTCGGTGGGGTAGCTCTTCTGGGGGTAGGGGCTGCTGCCGAGGCCGTCCATGTCCTTGAGGGCGAGGATGAACTCTTCGGCGATGCCGCGCACCGTCTGCGTTTGGTCCGGCTCCACCTGGTTGCGGAAGCCGTTGATGCAGGCCATCAGCGAAGCGGTAGCCGTCCCGCCGAGGTAGCCGAATCGCTCCACCAGCGCAGTTTCTGCACCGTTCCGCGCGGCGGCAATGGCCGCCGTCAGGCCCGCCGGCCCCCCGCCGACCACCAGGACGTCCACCTCCCGCGCCACCGGTACTTCGCGTTCAGGCTCGCGATACGTCGCCATTCGGTCACTCCATCTCAGGCATCCCGCGGCGGAACCATGCGCAGAGGCCGCTCAGCCGCCGGGCTCGCCGATGTCCAGCCGACGCCTGACCTCGTCCTCCTCGAGACGGCCCAGGAAGTAGCCGTTCGCGGCGCGCAGGTAGAGGCAACCTCGCCGGACCGTCCGAGCGTAAATGCATCCGGACGCCGCGCCGTCCAGGGCCTCCTGCAGCGGGACGGACTCCACCGGCTCTCCATGCTGCAGGCCGCGCGCGAGGCGGATCAAGGGCTCCTCGGGGTCATAGAAGTTGATCTCCTCGATGAACCGCCGCGTCTTGTCCGGGTCCGGATCCGCAAACGCCTCGGCGTAGCGGCCTATGTCCACGCGAAAGCGTTGCCGGCGCTCGAACAGCCGTTCCAGCCAGCCATCGGCCTCGTCCGGGTCCGGCATGAGCGTATGCAGGGCCAGCAGCGCCCGCTGCGCCAGGAGCCTGAACAGCTCCTCAATTTCCGCCACGTTGAGCGCACCTGCTGCGGGGGCCGACTCGGGCGGCTGCTCCAGCACGGCGGGCGCGTAGGGCGCACGCCTCCCCTCGTCGTAGACCTCCCGGAACAGGAACACGTCGTGGTAGATGCTGCAGTCCGTGGGCGACCGGTCGCAATCGGGGTCGGTCGCGCGGAAGACGGGCTTGAGCTGCCGGTCGGCCGCGCGGTGGCACAGCCAGCCCAGCACGAAGGCGAGCTTGCGCGGCAGGGCTCGGTCTTCCTCACTCCGTGCCGGCCATGCCTCCCGGTAGCGGCCCAGCAGGTCCACGGTAAACCGGTCCCCCCACCGGGTCACCCCGCCCAGGCGTGCCGCGTCGTGGTGCGAGCTCAGCGATTCCCGGAACGCGGCGCACGTGTCGGTGTCGTGGAGGATGAGGCGACAGCAATCGTCGCAGACGGCGGTGTGGGTGATGTTCTCGGACATGGTCACCTCGCCTACAGGAGTGAAGCTCGGACGGGGCCGCGGGCCGGCCTCAGCGGACCCTGATGGTGGCCCGGGCGGTGTTGCCCGGCATGCAGTCGGGGGCGTCCCCGAGCAGCCGCAGCTTCACCCAGACCAGGCGCGCCGGCGTGGAACCACCTGCTCCTCGACCCGCGCCGGGGTTCTGGCCCTCGAGGGCCGTTGTGTAGAGCGAGACCTTCTGCACCTCTGCGTCAACGTGGTCGCCGGATCCGGCAACGATCTCGACGCGGGCGGGCTGGCCGACCTCTATCTCCGCCGCGTCCTGCTCGGAGACATAGCCTTCGACCCACCGCCCCTCGGCATCGTCGGCAACCATGACGATGGGCTCTCCTTTGCGGCAGACTTCGCCCACGCGGGCGAAAGTGCGCAGCACCGTGCCTCGCACCGGACTGCAGATGGTCATCGTCTCGACCACGGCGCGGCGTCCCTCGACCTCCGCCCGTGCCCGCTTCAGTTCGGCGGCAGCGGCATGGAGTTCCGCCTCGGCCATCTCCACAGTGGCGGTTCCCGCCCGAGCCCGGGCCAGTTCGGCCTTTGCCTCTTCCATCTCACCCCGCCTGACCTCCAGTTCGGCGGCGAGTCTGTCGACCTCGCTGGCACCGACCCGAGCAAGGCCCAGCTCGGCCTCACGCGCCCTCAGCCCACTGCGAGCCGCCTCCAGCTCCTCCTCGCTCGGCCCCGCCAGCAGGCGCCGCAACTGCATCTCGGCCTCTTTGACTTTGTTCTGCTGGGTGACCAACTGCGTCTTCTTCACCTCCAGGATATGCTCCGAGTCGATGCCCTCACCCACGAGCTGCTCCGACTGGCGCACCTCCAGGGCGTAGAGCTGCTCCTGAGCCCTGGCCGCCGCCAGACGCGCCCTGGCTGCCTCGATCTCTTCCCGGCGGGCGCCCTTCTCCAGGTCGGTGAGTCGGGCCCTGGTCTGCTCGTGGAGGGCCTCGGCGCGGCGCACGTCCTCCTCGACTCGCCGCCGGGCCAGGCTGAGGCCGGCTTCGGCGGCTGTCACCTCGGCCCGGGCGACTTCGAGCCGGCTCTCTGCCAGTTCGAGATCCGCCTCAAAGCGTGCCCTGGCCAGGCGAAGGTCAGCCCGGCACTGCTCGTACCTGGCCTGCTTTATCTCCTCGTCGGCCCGGGCGGCCGCCAGGCTGGCGCGCGCCTCCGAGTCGTCCAGTCGCGCCAGGGGCTGAGCCGGCTCCACGTGGTCTCCGGCCCGCACGTGCAGTTCCTCCAGCCGGGCATCCACTCCCGAGGACAGATCGGTAACCGCGCCGCAGACCTCCGCGCGCGTCGTGCGTACAAACAGGAGAGACCAGCGCAGCATCAGAGCGCCGGCGATCACGACCACGGCCACCAGGGCCAGGCCGCCGATAGCCAACCGACGCTTCCACGGACTGGCCTCCCTGGGGGGCTCCACGCCCCGCGCCTGCCTGCGCAACTCATACGCCTTGGAAAGATCTTCGCCTTCCTGGGACATGTGAAGCCCTCTCTTTTGGGCCTGGCTGGAAGAAGGTGGCGCCGGCAGAGCGCCGGTTCTGGGCGTCTCGATGTGGTCCCGCTTCGACTACGTTTCGCTGTGAATGAGGCCACGACTGCGTGGGTCGAGGTCGGCTACATTCTCGATCTCGAACCGGTTGCCGTCAACATCGTTGATCAGGTACCTGCCTCCGGGCAGGCGCCGGATGTGCTCCCGATGGACGACTTCGAACTCCGCGTACCCGCGGTCGGTCATCACCTGCCAGTGGGTGATTCCCATCTTTTCGGTGACGCTGTCCACGCGGGTTATTCGGGCCACGTAATACATCTGCTCCAGAGCCCGCTGCAATGCCCTGCGGCTGTCCTTGTCCAGGTTGCCCGGCTGCCGGACGAGAGCCACCTCCTCGCCGTCCCCGTCGAGGAAGCTGACGTAGTCCACCTTCTCCGAAACGGGGAAGAGCTGCACGGGCCGGACCCTCTCGAACTCCTCGTCGCCGACTTTGACGTGCAGGTGGCGGAACTCATCCTCCCAGACGCGAACGCATTCCGGCCCGACGGCGCCGGCCTCGTTCCTCTGGACACCCTCCTGGTCGCCTGTCTCCGCAGCTTTGCACGAACATCCCAACGGCCGCTCTCCCGGCCTACCAGGCCTGTATCTGAGACAGCTCCGATTGCAGTTTGCAGAGCCGGGCGTAAAGCCCGTCCGCCTCGATGAGCTCATCGTGGGTGCCTATGTTGACGAGCTTGCCCCGCTCCAGAACGATCAGCCGGTTCGCTTTCCGCAGTGTGGACAACCTGTGCGCGATGGCGAAGGTGGTCCGGTTCTCCACCAGGCGCTCGATGGCCGTCTGGATCAACACCTCGGTCTCGGTGTCAACGGACGCGGTGGCTTCGTCCAGGATAAGGATGCGGGGGTCACGCAGTATGGCTCGGGCCACCGACACACGCTGCCTCTCACCGCCGGAGAGCGTCTGGCCCCGTTCCCCCAGCACCGTATCGTATCCGTCCGGCATGTTGACGATGAACTCGTGGGCGTTGGCCGCCCGGGCCGCTGCGATGATCTGGTCGGCTGAAGCCTGCGGGTTCGCGTAGGCGATGTTCTCCCACATGGTCCCGTGGAAGAGATAGGGTTCCTGCAGGACCACCCCCGTCTGCTCACGGTACGGCCTGAGAGCCAGGTCACGTATGTCGTGCCCGTCGATCAGGATCTGTCCCTGGTCCACGTCATAGAAGCGTGCCAGCAGGTGCACCAGCGTGCTTTTGCCCGCGCCGCTGGGGCCGACCAGTCCGATCATCTCTCCGGGTTCCACCTCGAAGCTAACGCCCTTCAGTGCGTATTTGCCCGGCTCGTAGGAGAACCAGACGTCGCGGAACTCGACGGCCCCTCGGACGGGGTCGAGCACGATGGCGTCCGGCTGCTGCACCGGCTCCGGGTCGGTGTCCAGGATCTCGAAGACCCGCTCGGCGGAGGTGACGGCGTGCTGCAACCTGTGGTTGATCCTGCCGAAGTGCTGGACCGGGGTGTAGAACTGCCAGAGGTAGCCGGTGAAGGCTATGAGCACGCCGGGGCTGGTCTCGCCCTGCAGGGCCATCCAGCCGCCCACGGCGAAGATGAGTATCGAGCCCATGCCGGTCATGAGGCCGAGGAACGGGAAGTAGCCGCTCCACAGGCGGACGGCGCGCATCTCCTGGCCGAACAGGTCGGCGCTCCGCTGCGCAAACCGGTCGGCCTCGCGGTCCTCCTGAGCGAAAGACTTCACCACCCGTATGCCCGGTATCGTGTCGGCCAGGATGGCGTGCAGCCCGGCGAAACGACGCCAGATGCGGTGATAGAGCAGGTGGATCCGCCTGCCGAACACGACCGTGGCCAGCCCGATGATCGGGATCGGCGCCAGGGCCAGCAAGAACAGCAACGGGTTCATCCACAGCAGAATCGCCGATATGAAGACCATCGTCACGATGTTGACCAGAATCTCCTGGAAGCCCTCGGCGATGAAGTACTGCAGCCGCTGCAAATCGCTGGTGACCCGCGACATGATCTGCCCGGTCTGCCGCTGGTTGTAGTACGTCAGGGGCAGGAACTGCAGGTGGTCGTACAGGCGCACGCGCATGTCGAACAACACGTGATTGCCCAGCCATTGCATGGTGTAGGTGCGGAACGTGGAGATCACCGCCCGCCCCAGGTAGACGCCGATCAGTATGGCGACGATGATCGGCAGGGGGCCGGGATCCATGGCCCACAACACGTCATCAACCAGGATCTTCGTCAGGTAAGGCGGCGCGACCTGCAGGGCCGTCATGCACAGGGTCAGCCCGAGTCCCAGAAGCGCATACGTCTTGTAGGGCAGCAGGTAAGAGAACATGCGCATCAGCACGCGGCGTCGGTCGATGCAATGCGGACAGATCTCGCCTGCCCTGCGGAGCGCCCGGCCGCAGCGCGAGCACCGGTGGGCGGGTCGATGCGCCGGAGGCGGCGGCACCTTCACGACCTCCTTGCCTTCCTTGCGCTCCCGCACGACCTCCTGCAGACAGTGGCACAGGTCGGACGCCTCCTGGTGGGATCCCTGGGAGAACCGCGCCACCTCGTGGGCTCGCTCCGGACCGGTCACGATCAGCGCGCTGGAGCCGACGTAGTCGCGCACGTCAGCATCCTCGACGTCCGTCAGCGGCATCTCAAAGAGAATCTCGCCCGCACCCGCCGCCCCGTCCGGGGAAAGGACCAGCAGGCGTCTGTCCGTGAGGAAGGCCCACCTCTCGCCGAAGTCGCCGCTCGGCATGATGTCGGCCAGGAGGGAGCATGAGACGGACTCGTCCGGCTCGAGGACCTCCTCCAGCCAGCCGGTCACGTCCTGAGGCAGGACGTCGAGGGGAGACACCCCGGGTGTGTCCGCCGGTTCCTGTGTGCTGGAAGTTGCCACGAAGCTTTTGCCCCCACTTACCGGGCGCATGCACTATGGAAACAGTATTCGCCCTACGAAAACCTATTTTCCCCCCTATCGACCCAGGTGTCCAGGAAAGCCGGCTTTTGGCGGCGTTTTCGGCCTGTTCGATGTACTCAGCCCGGTGAGCCGGGCAGGCGCCGGCTTTCTGCGCGGCGCCGATCCGGTGGGGTGGCGACGGAGCGGCAAGGTATAATGGGATGAGAACTGCGGCGATTCCGGGCGGCAATCGCCGCCGGATGGGGCCGGAATGGGAGGCAGACCGTGGCGTTGAAGAGGGAACTGGGGACGGCCGGCGTCTTCGCGATGGCATCGGGCGCCATGATCAGCTCGGGTCTTTTCGTGCTGCCCGCAATCGTGTTCGGCGTCGTGGGGCCGGGCATCTTCCTGTCCTACCTGATCGCCGCCCTGCTCCTGCTGCCGAGCCTGCTGAGCAAAGCCGAACTGATGACGGCCATGCCCAAGGCGGGGGGAACCTACTTCCACATCGACCGAAGCATGGGACCTCAGTTCGGGACCATAGGAGGCGTGGCCAACTGGGCGACGCTGGCGTTCAAGGGAGCCTTCGCCCTGATCGGCATCGGGACCTTCGCCGCTTTCCTGTGGCCCACCCCCAGGCCGCTGACCGTGTGGGAGATCAAAGGCGTCGCGTGCGGGTTCTGCATCCTGTTTACCGTGCTCAACCTGCTGGGGACCAGGCACGCCGGTCGCATCCAGAACATCCTGGTCTTGCTGTTGCTTCTGGCACTGGTGGCCTACGCCGCTCTCGGGAGCCGGGCCGTGGACCTCGAGCGCTACTCAGCCCTCCTGCCCCACGGCTGGAACAAGCTCTTCGTCGGCGCCGGGATCGTGTTCATTTCGTTCGGCGGGGTAACCCAGATCGCCAACCTGGCCGAGGAAGTGCGGAACCCGAAGCGCGACCTGGTGTGGGGCATGTTCGCCGCCTACGCGGTGGTCGGTCTCCTCTACGCGGTCGTGGTCTTCGTGACGGTGGGCGTGCTGCCGTCGGAGAGCGGGCAATGGCAGCTTGCCCCCCTGTCCCAGGCCGCCGGGCTGTTCGGCGGAGGCATCGCCGCCGCTGTCATGGGCGCGGCCGCACTCTTCGCATACATGACCACCGGCAATGCGGGGATCCTGACCGCGTCCCGCACGCTGATGGCCATGAGCCAGGACAGCCTGGTGCCGGAGCAGCTCGGGCGGGTCAGCCGGAGAAGGGGCACGCCGGTGAGGGCCGTTCTGCTGACCTCCGTCTTCATGGCCGGCGCCATCCTTGTGCTGAACCTGGAGCTATTCGTCCGAGCCGCCTCCGCCATGCTCCTGCTGTTGCTCATCTTCGAGTGCCTCGCGGTCGTCATCATGAGGGAGAGCCGCATACCGACCTACCGCCCCACCTGGCGGTCGCCTTTCTACCCCTGGCCGCAGGTGGCCGGCATGGTCTGCTACGTGTTCCTGCTGGTGGAGCTGGGGAGCCTGCCTCTGGCCATCGCGGGGGCCATACTGGGTGCGGCCGCGCTGTGGCATACGCTCTACGTCAGGGTCCGGGTGATGCGGGAGTCCGCCCTCGTCCGGTTGGCCGAGCGCGTGGCCGGTTTCGACTTCCAGGACCACGACCTGGAGGCAGAGCTCTCGGCGATCGTGCGCGAACGCGACGAGTTCGCCGAAGACCGGTTCGACCGTCTGGTCGCACGCTGCCCCGTCGTCGAGGTGCCGCGCCACGCTTCCCGGGAGGAGCTCTTCGGCCTGCTTGCGGACCGACTGGCCGAGGAGACCGGCCTGGAGCCGGGCTCGGTCCGCGAAGCGCTCGAACGTCGAGAACAGATATCATCCACCGTCATCCGGCCCGGCCTGGCCGTGCCCCACCTGATCCTGGACGACGTGCCGGGTCTGCACCTGGTGCTGGCCAGGGCACGTGAGGGGGTGGCGTTGGCCCCGGCTGAGCCGCCGGTGGTCGCGGTGTTCTGCCTGGCGGCCTCGCCCGCAAACCGTGATCCGTACCTCCAGATGCTGGTGGCAATCTCCGAGATCGCCCAGGAGCCGGGCTTCGACGAGAGGTGGCTGGAGGCAAGGAGCATAGAGGGATTGCGCGAGGCGGTCCGGTCGGCGGAGCGGACCCGTCACAGGGATGACGCCGGGCCGAGGGAGCCTTGACCCCGCGCTGCCCTACCTCTCAAGCTCGCTCATCTCCGCTCGCAGCCTCTCCACCACGTCGCGGCATTCGCCGAGAAGCGCGCGCTCCTTCACGAACAGGCGCGAGCCCTGCACCTCATCGCCCGGCAGTCGGGGGATGAGCTGGAAGTGCAGGTGGTTGCGCCGTCCGTCACACATGGTGCACAGGTACACCTTCTCGGCGCCCAGGACGCGCTTCAGCGCCCCTACGGCCGCCAGGATGGTCTTCGTCACCGCGGCACCCGCCTCCGCCGACAGCTCGGAGATGTCCTCGTAGTGCCGCTTCAGCAGAACGATCGTGTGTCCCGGGTTGCGCGGATGGGCCTCCAGGAAGCACCACAGCCGGTCGTCCTCGTAGAACGTCCGCGGCTCATGCGTGGGATACACCTCGCCCGTCGCGAGGTTCCGACAGGTCGGACAGATGCCCTCCTGCGCCAGGGCAAGCACCCGGCGGGTCGTCGCCTCCCGCCGGGCGCGGTCCTCGTCCGACGCGGGTCGGATCTCCATCGGCTCTCCCTTCGATGGCCGAAGCAACGGCACTGATGTTACACCGGCCGGGTCGGGGGGTAAAGGGGCGCCCCCGGTGGTCGCCTGCCGGCACCGTTGAAGTCCTCTCCTCCGGGGGT
>JASFTU010000032.1:0-10119 GCA_050050635.1 Candidatus Brocadiaceae bacterium | reverse complement strand
ACTATACGCGTACCGGCGTGGGGACGCTCTTGAATGCCGGCACCGTCGCCGGCATAATGTGCAGACTTATGGCGGGGCCGGGTTTGCTGCCGAAGTGGATCCCGTCCTTCGCCTGGCTCGTCGGCGGGAGCATCAACGAAGGGCTGGGGCTTTCCCACGCACTGGATGCGGCGCGTGCCGACATGACTCGCCGGGGAGTGGAGCTGGGCGAAGCGATGGTGAAGCTCCTGAAGGGCGTCGAGCAAAGCACGCGAGCGGACAGGAGCGAACGAGCCCGGCGCAGTCGCCGCACGAGACCCGGTTGCGCAGGTGGCAAGATGACGGAGAAGAGCGAGGTTCTGGAACGGGTCCGGGAGGCCGTAAGCGACGTGCTGGGAGTCAGCGTGGGCGAAGTCGCCCAGGACTCCCGGCTGGTGGAGGATCTCGGGGCCGAGTCGATCCAGATCATGGAGCTGATCGCGGCTCTGGCGGATGAGTTCGAGGTTGAACTGGACGAGCAGGCCGCCCTGCAGGTCCACTCAGTCGAGATGGCCGTGGACCTGGTCGCGGAAGCTCTCGAACAACAGGCAGACCGGTGAGAGGGCTCCCGGTGCCTGTCCCTGTGCCTCAGCCCCGGAGGGATGACCATGCAGGTCCTGATCACAAGCGACTACGGGCAGATGAGCGGGCTGGCCGCCCGGATCGTGGCCGGAGCGGTTCGCGAGAAAGGTGACCTGGTGCTGGGCCTGGCAACGGGCAGCACCCCGGAGGGTCTCTACGAAGGGCTGATTCGGGCCCATCGCGAAGAGGGCCTGGACTTCTCCCGGGTCGTGACGTTCAACCTCGACGAGTACGTCGGCCTGGGCCCGGACCATCCGCAGAGCTACCGGTACTTCATGAACGAGAAGCTGTTCGATCACGTGAACATCCGCCTGGAGAATACGCACGTTCCGGATGGACTCGCGGAGCCGCTCTCGGAGCACTGCGCGGCCTACGAACAGAACATCGCCGAGGCCGGCGGCATAGACCTGCAGGTGCTCGGCATCGGTCGGGACGGTCACATCGGTTTCAATGAGCCGGGCACCTCGCTGGGAGGCGATACTCACGTTGCCGCCCTGGCGGAGGAGACGGTGCGGGACAACGCCCGCTTCTTCGATAGTGCCGACGAAGTCCCCCGGCTCGCCGTCACCATGGGGGTCGGCACGGTAATGCGGGCCAGGAAGTGCCTCCTCCTGGCGAGCGGGGAGAGCAAAGCCGATGCCGTCAAGGCCGCCATCGAGGGAGCCGTGAGCGCCATGGTGCCCGCGTCAGCGCTCCAGATGCATCCGGCCACGGTGGCCGTACTGGACGAAGCAGCCGCCGCGAAGCTGGAACGACTCGACTTCTATCGCTGGCAACAGCGGAACCTGCATGGGGTTTCGGACAGGACGTAACGCGCTTCCCGTCCCCGCAGCGGGGCGCCGACAGGCGCAACCTGACCGATTCACTTGACATGGCCGTTATGCTGTAAGTAAATCTTCTGGCGACCAAAGAGGCTGTAATCCGTTCGGTCGGACGCACCGGAGGTGAGTGATGGCGATTCGTGTGAAGTGCCCGAACCAGCAATGCGGGAAGGTTTACACCCTCAAGGACGAGCTGGCCGGCAAGAAGGTGCGATGCACAGAGTGTCGGTCCGTGATAGAGGTGCCTTCGGCGGGCGACAGTGGCCTCGCGCTGGCCGACGACGACGAGGACTTGTCCCTGCCGGATTACCATCCGGCACGGCTCACCTGCACCAACTGCGGCGCAGTGCTGGGCGTGCGCGACGCGATCTGCAAGAACTGCGGCGGCGACATCCGGTCGGGCGTCACCGTCATGAAGATCACCAAAGAGGAAAAGCAGAGGGCGGGTCTGTTCAGTTGGGCAAAGAGGAAAAAGGGCGCTTCCAGGTCCACCCGCAGGCGGCGCAGCCCCGTCGTTCCCGTGGCCATCGGCGTGCTAATCCTGCTGCTCATTGGCGGAGCCGTGTTCGGCGTGCTGCACGCGACCGGTAAGCTTGGGGGCAAGCCCGCCGGACGTGCGCAGGCCAACGTGGAGGAAGTGGAAGGGACCTCCCCGTAACTCCTCCTTCAGTGGCTCCCGCCGCTCTCTCCGAAGGGCGTCCCGACGTTGCGGGCAGTCCGTAGCATTGGCTTCCCCTCATTGCTCGCACTTCCCCTGCCTCCTGTTGCCTCTCTGCCGAGAACTCCCTTCGCGGCACCCAGCGCACCGGACCGCCTCTACGCATCACGACCGTCATGATCTCCTCGGTTTAGCCCGTCCTCCGGCCGGAGACACTCCCCGTGGAGCGGTCGCGGCGGCGCCATGGCATTATAGCCATATACCGGTCAAAATGTGACAAGATGGGGTCCAGAAATGGATTTTCCTAAGAAGTTACTTGATATATTCAATGCGTCCTGCCATACTGTGGGGAGAAAGGAGGAGGCGACATGCACGAATCGTACCCCCGGTGCCCCAAGTGCGGCCGCGCCATGCAGACCGTCCGCTACCGTTGCGGTGACTGCCAGACGGCGGTCGAAGGGCGCTTCGAGCCACCGCCCCTGGCGCAGCTCACGGTCGAGCAGCAGGCGTTCGTCACCGCGTTCATACGCGTGCACGGCAACATCAGTAAGATGGAGGAACTGCTGGGCGTAAGCTACCCGACCGTGAAGAACCGGCTGAACGCGATCGCCGAGCGCCTGGACACCGCCTTCCAGGCACCCGAGGAGCCGGCAGCCGTGCTGGAGCGCCTGGACCGCGGCGAGATCACGGTGGAGGAAGCACTGGAGATGCTGCCTGAACCATGATCCCGCCTTTCCTCATCGTGATAGAGACGGGCAGGATCCCCATCGTGGTCCCGCTGATACTGCTGTGGCCTCTGATGGTTGTGGCCCTCGTGGTCGCAACGGCCGTGCTGCCCCTTGTGCGTCTGCAGAATACGAGACCGGCGCAGCGGGCCGTCCTGCCGCTGGCGACCTGGCGAGCCCTGGCGGCGATGCGCGGCCTGAGGGTGGACGTCAGACCCACCGACGGGAAACGCGTTTACATCTGGTGCTGGTGAGCCGAACCGCACAGGCTCAGGAGGAAGAAGCGATGCCCGAGAACCGTATGAAGGTGTTGGAGATGCTTGCCGCGGGGCGAGTCTCGGTGGATGAAGCAGAGAAGCTCCTGGCAAAACTGGAGCCGAACACCTCTCCGAGCGGAGTTCCCGCTGTGGCCGACGCCGAGGCCCCCGTCACAATGCCCGCCGCCGAGCGTCCGGTCCCGAAGAACCCGAGGTACCTGCGCATTATGGTCGAATCGGCCGGCGGCGACCGTGTGAACGTCCGTATCCCGACGGCCCTGATCCGCACGGGTATCAAGCTGGGCGCGCTGCTTCCCGAGAAGGCCCGCATGGAGCTCAACGGGAAGGGCATCGACCTGGCCGCGCTCTCCGACATGGACACAGAGGAGCTGGTCGAGGCCCTCGCCGCCCTCACGGTGGACGTGGACAGCGCGAACGGGGACCAAGTGCGCATTTTCTGCGAGTGAACTCAGCAGCGGCACCGGATGAGCCCGGCCTCCTCGTCCGGCTCCAGGCTCACCGGCAGGAACTTCTCGATCACCCACATATTGGTCCGGCAGTGGTCTGTGATCCGGGCGACCGTCACCTCCGAGGGCCCCCCGGCCAGCGCGAGGTAGGGGAGGATCTGGTCCGCCATGTGTTCGTCCAGGCAGGCGCCGGTTGCCATCGCCCTTCGCAGTGACTCGGCCGCCTCCCGCCCCACCCTCTCGGCCGGCTTGCCCCTCTTGCCGAGAGCCGAAGCCCCGAGGCGGCAGTTCGCGTAGCCTGCCCGCACATGCACCGCGGTGCCCGTTGAGGCCGAGTGCACGTATTCTGCCCGCGCGGGATCGACCTCCAGGACTTCGGCCACGCCTTCGAGCTGCCGCTCGGCCACACGCGCTTTCCGCAGATCGCTGGTGGCTATGCTGTCGGCGGAGATCCCTTCCGCCTCTCCGCGCGAAGTCAGAGACAGGGGCCGCAGGTGCTCCGGGCGCACGCTGATGCGCAGGCTTCCCCCGCCCTTCGGATAGAAGCCCGGGCGCACCTCCAGCACCCTCACCTGCACGCCCATCCGACCGAGGAAGTACGCGAATACCCCGCCGAAGTACTCCGCCACGGGCGACCACAGGACGTGAGTGCCTCCCTCGACGGTCACCTCGACAGCGCGATCCGAGACCGAAAGCGGAATCATCAGGCCTTGAAGGACCAGGGTGACGGAGCCCGCGGTTCCCACACTCACGCAGAGGCCGGGCGGCGGTTCGAGAGGCCCCGGGCGGAATTCCAGCTCCTGCGAGCCGACCTCCGCCCCCTGAAGCTGTCCGTTGCACAGGCGGGCGATGGCCCTCACGCCGGCCAGATGCTGGTGAGCCAGACCGGGCTTGCGCCGGCCCTTCCGGATGTTGTGCACGCGGCAGGGACGGCCCGCGGCGGCGGCCAGGCCGACCGCTGTCCGAAGGATCTGCCCCCCGCCCTCCAGATAGCTTCCGTCGATGTCGATCCAGTCCATGCTCGCTCCCGGCTGGAGGTTGACCCTCGCGGCATTATAGGCCGACGGGGCTCGTTTTACAGGTAGCCGTGCGCGCTGGTAGAATCGTGCGAGCATTCTCCCGCGAGGCGGACTCCGGCATGCAGTACGTCACCCTCGGACGGACCGGCTGTGAGGTCTCTCGGATCGGCTTCGGCGGCTTTCCCATCTCCGCGGTGAACCGCGCGCGAGGCTGGGACCCGTACACCGACCAGGGGCGGGCGACGGCGGTGCGTGCCGTCCGGCGTGCGGTGGAGCTGGGCATCAACTACATCGACACGGCCGAAGGCTACGGCGACGGACACAGCGAGGAGATCATCGGAGAGGCCATAGAAGGCCGACGGGAGGGCCTGTTCGTCGCGACCAAGGTCGGCCTGCAGCGGGACGGCGACGGAGTGCTCGCGGTGGTGGCGGCGTCAATGAGCCGGCTCCGCTGCGAGGTGCTGGACCTGGTGCAGTTCCACGGGGGCATCTACGACGGAGAGACGACGCGCCGCATCCTGGAGGATGGACCGATGGATGCCCTGCTGGAGCTGCGTCGGCGCGGGAGGGTGCGCTTCATCGGCGCGACCACCGAGGAGCCCTACAGCATCCGAGGCCTGCTGCAAACGGGACTGCTCGACGTGATCCAGGTCCGCTACAACCTGATCTACCAGTCGGCGGCCCATCACGTGCTGGACGAAGCGATGGAGCGGGGCGTCGGCGTGGCCGTGATGCGCCCGTTCACCTCCGGGATGCTGCAGCACCTGGCCGAAAGGCTATTCCCCGAACTCGCCCGGTCCGTGGACCTGTACGAGCTCTGCCTCAAGTTCGTTCTTGCCGATTCCCGGGTCCACGTGGCCAACCTCGGCATGCGCTGGCCGGAGGAGGTGGAGACCAACGTCCGCATCGTGGAGCGGTACGAGCCGCCCTTCGACGTGGCAGACCTTCCCCGCAGCACCAGGGGCATCTACGATGCGATGGACGAGGAACGCGCCTGAAGCCGAAATGGGAGCCCCACTTGCGCACAAGCCATCCTGAGCTGAAAGGACTGTGGAGATGACGGACGCCGCACAACCGCGAAGGATTCTGCTGGGACCCGGTCCGAGCAACTGCCCCCGGAGCGTGCTGCAGGCGATGTCGCAGCCCCTTCTGGGGCACCTGGACCCGGAGTTCATCGAAATCATGGACCAGACGCAGGACCGCCTGCGGCAGGTCATGAGGACGGAGAACGAGCTCACACTCCCCGTCTCCGGGACGGGCAGCGCCGCCATGGAGACCTGCCTGGTCAACCTGGTCGAGCCCGGTGACCGAGTTCTGGTCTGCATCAACGGCGTGTTCGGCACGCGCATGGCGGACATCGTGGAGAGGCTGGGAGGCGAGCTTCACGTCATAGAGGCCGAGTGGGGCACGCCCTTCACGCCGGATGCGGTCGAGGAAGCCGTCCTCCGGGTGCAACCCCGCCTCGTCGCCATCGTGCATGCGGAGACCTCAACCGGCGTTCTGCAGCCGCTGGAGGAGATCAGCGACATCGCCCACGCCAACGACGCTCTGCTCCTGGTCGATGCGGTCACCTCGCTGGGCGGGTGCGAGGTGGAAACGGACGCCTGGTCCCTGGATGCCGTGTACAGCGGCACACAGAAGTGCCTGAGCTGCCCGCCGGGGCTGGGGCCGGTTTCTTTCGGGCCCCGGGCCCTCGAGGTGATCGAAGACCGGCAGAGAAAGGTTTCCAGCTGGTACCTGGACATGACGATGGTCAGAAACTACTGGGGTGAGGAACGCACGTACCACCACACGGCGCCCGTCTCCATGATCTACGCCCTCAACGAAGCGCTCAGGGTCGTCCTGGAGGAAGGCCTGGCGGAGCGCTTCCAGCGGCATCGGGCGAACCACCGTGCGCTGGTCGCCGGCATCGAAGCCATGGGGTTGAGCATGCTCGTGGAGCCCTCGTACCGCCTTCCCATGCTGAATGCCGTGCGCATACCGGAGGGAGTGGATGACCGGCGCGTGCGCCGCGGCCTGCTGGAAGAGCACAACATCGAGATAGGGGGAGGTTTGGGACCGCTGGCGGGCCGGGTGTGGCGCATCGGCCTGATGGGTCACTCCTGCACGCGCGAGAACGTGTTGCGCGTTCTCAGCGCGCTGGAGGAGGTCCTGAAGGCGGAGGGAGCCCATGTCCGCACCGGAGCCCGACGGGCCGCCGAGGGAACCTCCGGCCCCGACTGAACCAGACCTCCATCCCGCCGGCACGGCGGGGCAGGGACCATGCATTCACCCCTCTTTCCCCTGTACGATACCGGCGGCCACCTTCACAGGCGCCGCGTGCGCTCCTTCATACAGGCAAGGCCCCATGGGTATCATTGTCGAGCAGGCCCGCCCCGCCACTGGCCTCGAGGGAATGTCTTCGACAGGGGTGGTGTTTCCGGCCTACAACGAGGCGCGGAACATCGCAGGCGTCATTGAACGGGCCCTGGAGGTCGGTGCGGGCAGGATAGTCGGCGTCAACGACCGGTCGCAGGACGAGACCGGCGCCATCCTGGAACGGCTGGCCCGTCACGAGCGGGTGGAAGCCGTGCACCACGAAGTCAACATGGGCAAACAGGCGGCGGCCAAAAACGGGCTGCAACGCCTGCTGGGCCACCCCGAGATCGAAGTCGTGGCGATCCTCGATGCCGACATGCAGAACGACCCCGCCCTGCTTCCGGGCCTGTGCGGACACGTGGGCCCCTACGACGCGGTCGTGGGCCGCCGGGGACGGGGGGAGATGCCGGCGGCGCGTCGCGCGGCCAACGCGCTCGCCAACGCCCCCTACCAGGTCATCGCGGCCCTCGCCATCCACGACATCCAGAGCGGCTATCGCCTCTACACTCGCCAGGTGGCCGCCTACCTCGCCCGGCATCTCACCTTGGGCGGGCGCTACACGCTCGAGCACGAATCCGTGCTGCTGCTCGGACGCCTGTCCATCGAGAGCGGGCGAGACTACCGCGTGGCAGAGGTCGAGATTGAATACACCTATGAGGGAGCGGAGAGCAGCATCCGGCTCCGGGACGATCTCCAACTGGCGTGGGCGTCCTTGCGCTACGCGGTCGGGCTTGCGCGCATGCAGCGCCGAAGGGGCTCGTGATGGCGAACAGGCGCGCGATCTGGGCAGCACTGAAAGTCGCCATCGTGCTGGTCGTCATCGGGCTGCTCTACCTCGTGCTCCGGCGCATCGGCTTCCGGAATATCTTCTCCGCGATCCGCAGCGCCGACCCGGCCACGATAGGCAGCGCGGCCCTGCTGTTTCTCACCGTCTTCGTGCTCTGGTGCTTCCGCTGGGTCCAGATCATGAACGCCACCGGCCGCAGGAGCTTCCTCAGGGTCTTCCCCATCTACATGGCCGGCGTCTTCGTGAACATCATCACTCCGGGGGCACGGGTCGGCGGGGAGCCGGTCCGGGCCTATTACATGAGCAAAGCCTTCGGCGGAGAGAAGACCTTCTACCTGGGCACGATCCTGGCCGACAAGGTCAGCTACGGGGCGGTGTTCTTCGGCTTCGTAGTCGTCTCCGTGTTCTTCGTCGTGGCCTTTGTGCCCATTGCACTCGTCTACAAGCTTGTGCTGGGCAGCGTTGTCCTCGGCGTGTTGTTGGCGGTCGTCAGTGGGTTCCTGGTGCGCCGGCAGATCGGGGACAGGTCACGCCTCCTCGGCAAGCTCCTTCGCGCCATCTACGAGGGCCGTCTGCTGGAGTTCATCCGGCGGCGTTTCCCCACCTACGAACACTTCGAGGAGTACGCCATCAGCAAGATGGACAACCTGGTCAGCCCCCTCGCACGCACGGCCGGCAGCCCCAGGGCCCTCACCAGGACCGCGCTCATCTCGGCCGTTTCGTGGCTGCTGGTGTGCCTGGCGCACCAGGTGCTCTTCCACGGGCTCGGAGCGGAGATAAGCTTCTCGCGCGTGCTGGTCATCGTGACCATCTCGACGTTCGTGGGAGACGTCTCGATGTCGCCGGGCGGGGCGGGCTTCATGGAGGCGGCCATGCTGGCACTGTGCGCCGCGTTCGGTGTGAAGAGCCAGACTGCCGCCGCGGTCACCCTGGTCAGTCGCGGCATGTTCTACCTGTTCGGGCTCGGGCTGGGAGGAGGCTGCCTGGCGGTACTCACGGCGCTATACGGTCGGGATTAGCCGGGGCGGCCTACTCCTGGTCCTCCAGAGCCCTCAACGCAGCCCGGAACACCTCCCGGAAGGCCAGGTCGTTCTGCGCGGCCACTTCCCTGCAGTCCTCGTATTCCGGCTCGCGTCGCACCACCTCTTCCCCCAGCAGGGCGACCTTGACCCGCACCTCTCCCCAGGGAGTCGTGACCGTCCGAGTGCGGCGCGCCAGCCGGGAACGCTGCCACAGCAACCGGCGGATCCCCAGTGTCGTGGTGTGCCGCCACAGGAGCTTCTCCATCTCCCTCAGCCGCTCGGGCGGGCACAGGACGGTGATCTGCACGCCGGGCCTGTTCTTCTTCATCTGCACGGGCGTCACGAAGACGTCCAGTGCCCCCCGGGCCAACAGGACTTCCGTGCAGTACCCCACCTCCTCGCCGGTCATGTCGTCCAGGTTGGTCTCCAGGACCCAGACCCGGTCCGCCGGCGCCTCGGCGCCCGACTCGGTGCCGACGGCCAGCCTGAGGACGTTCGGCAGCTCTGCCGGGTCGCGCTCCCCCGCCCCGTATCCGATCGTCTCGACCATCATGGGGGGCCACTGCGGGGAGGGCTCGCCGAGCGTGCTGAGCAGGGCCGCACCGGTCGGCGTCGTCAGCTCGAGGTCGATCGGGCCCCCGGCCGTCGGCAGCCCCCTGAGCAGCTCCACGGTTGCCGGCGCCGGCACCGGCAGCGTGCCGTGCGCTGCGCGCACCGTGCCGCCCCCCAGCCTCACGGTGGAGAACTTCACTGCCTCCACGCCCAGCCGGCGCAGACCCGCGACTGCTCCGACGATGTCGCATACCGCGTCCACCGCGCCGACTTCGTGGAAGTGCACCTCCTCCGGCCCGACGCCGTGCACCTTTCCCTCGGCCTCGGCCAGGCGGCGGAAGACGGCGGAGCTCCCCTCGGCAACTTCCTCATCGAGGGAGCCGCCCGCGATGATCTCCAGAACATCGGTCAGCCCCCGATGAGGCTGATCGTGCCCGCCGTCGAGCTGAACCCGCACGCGCGTGGCTACGACCCCACCCCGCCGGACACGCTCCTCGGTGAGCGAATACCCCGAGACCGGCAGTCCGGCCAGTACGTCACGCAGGTACTGCAGAGGCACCCCGGCGTCCACGAGCGCGCCGAGGCACATGTCGCCGCTGACACCGCTGAAGCAATCGAGGTATGCGATTTTCATGTCTTGTCTCCCCTTGCAGGCGTTCCACGATTAGACCAGATCGGGCGTGACGGCGCAATGACGGCCGCCCTGGCCCGACCGGGGCAATCTCCTTGAAAAAGCGCGCTCGGCCGGACAGAATGGGGCTCTGGCTGATGGGGGCGGCTGCGTCCTCCGCCCTGCTGAGCCCACCTTTGCGAGGAGCAAGCTCATGGCGAAGATCAACTTCGGTGGCGTGGA
>JASFTU010000031.1:0-10141 GCA_050050635.1 Candidatus Brocadiaceae bacterium | reverse complement strand
GCGCCATGCGCGCCCTGTGCGAGAAGCCCGACCCCTGGCTCCTGGAGGTCCACTTCCCCCAGCCGCACGACCCCTACACCCCGTTCATGGAGTTCCTGGAGCGCTATCCGCTCCAGGACATCGAGCTGCCTTCCAGCTACGACGAGGAGACCTTCGAGGGGAAGCCCGGCCTGCTGGCCCGGGAGGCCGGCCTCTGGGCCGAACTCGGCGAGGAGGACTTCCGCCAGGGATTGCGCCATTACTACGCATACTGCGAGCAGCTCGACCATTTTGTCGGAGTCGTACTGGATGCTCTGCGGGACTCCGGGACGGGGACCGACACTCTGACCGTCCTCTCCTGCGACCACGGGGACCTGGTCGGCGCACACGGGATGTTCATCAAGGGCTGGATGCCCTACGAGGAGACCCACCGCGTCCCGATGGTCGCGCGGTGGCCGGGGCTCATCCAGCCCGGCGGCTCGACGGACTGTCTCGTGCACCTCCACGACTGGGCGCACACCTTCATCTCAGTGGGCGGAGCCGAGCCCCTCCCCCACGCCGACGGGAAGGACCTCATGCCCCTCCTGAACGACCCCGAAGGGGCGGCGCCGCAGATGCCGGCCCACATCATGAACGTGTACTACGGCGGGGAGTTCCTTTACACGCAACGTATCGCCATCGGGGACCGCTACAAGTACGTGTTCAACGGGTTCGACCGGGACGAGTTCTATGACCTGGAGCGAGATCCGGGAGAGGTGCATAACGTCCTCGATGAGCCCGAGTATGCCGAGGCCGTCCGGCGCACGCGGGACGCTCTGTGGGAGCTGATGGCGGATTTCGGCGATCCGTATTCGGGGCATCGGTACGGGGCGGGCCGGTATCTCCCGGCACATTCCCGCGGCCCCCTGCGGGAATCCTGGGACTGAACCACACGTCCGCGAGGGAGCCAGCATGGGTCAGCAGCGCGCGGGACAGGATATGCTCTCGGCGGCCGAGGACTCCCTGGATGAGCAGGAGCGGGAGCTTCTGGCCCAGCTCCATCGCTTCACGTGGCACCGCGCCTCCGGGGCGCAGCAGGCCATGGGGGATGTCCTCACCCGTCGGCAGAAGGGCCGGGATTGCAGCGCCCCGCTGCACGGCTTCCTCAGGGAGTGCTGGGAGGCGCTGGACGGCCTGGCCCGGGAGGTGAATCTGGTGATGCACCACCTCTTCCCCCATGCCGGCCTCTACCCGCCCTCCGAGATGACGCGGCAGTGCACCTTCTACATGGTGCGCAAGAAGCTCCACGAGCACCCCCAGACGCGGGAGCATCCCGTCAGCCGCCTGCTGTGGGAGCGCACGCGGGCAGCGGCGGAGGAGCCGTACGAACGGCTCAGCTTCCTCTACAACCTGAGCCTGTTCCTGCCGGTGCCGGTCCGCGAGGAGCGGCTCCCGGGATGGGCCGATCTGCCCGGCAAGATGCGCACGCTGCTCAGAGAATCGGAGGTGACGGGATGCGCAGTCCGGGAGGGGACGGCGGAGATACTGGAGTGGCTGGCAGAACTGCGGCGGGAGTGTTACCGGCGCCTGGCCGCGGCGCTGTCGGCGGGCGGGCGCCCTACTCGATGATCCGGGGCACTCTGAAGCACCCCTCGCTGGACTCGGGCGCGTTGCACAGGGCGTCGCGGCGCGGCAGTGACTCGCGCACCCGATCGGGTCGCCCGGCCTGCCGGCCCTCAATGCCGTGCACCATCGGCTCCACCTGCGAGGTGTCCAGCTCGTTCAGCTTGTCCATGTAGGCGATGATGGCGTCGAGCTGCCCCGCGAAGCGCTCCTTCTCCTCCTCGGTCAGCTCCAGGCGGGCGAGGCGGGCCACGTAGTCGACCTGTTCACGCGTTATCGGCATTCGGCGCTCCAGCCGGAGCTACTTGACAGCCTTGGTCACTTTGCCGCTCTTGATACACCGTGTGCAGACAAGCATCTTCTTCGAGGCGCCGTTCACCAGGACCCTGACGCGCTGAAGGTTGGGCTTGAAGGTGCGCTTGCTGACGCCGGTGGTCTTGCGCCCGACGCCGCCGAGGTACTTCGCGCGCCCCCGCCTGTCGATCTGGCGTCCCGAAGTGGTGCCCCTGCCACAGATGGCACAAACCCTCGCCATGATGTTCTCCTGACTGGAGTGCGTCCGGTGAGAAAGATATTCTACACCTGCGGGCCCTTTGTTGCAAACGTCCGGGCGCTCAGGTACTCTGTTTGGTTCCGAGCCGTCCCCTGACTCCGGCCAGCCGGGAGCATTATGGCCGACCGCGAATCCACGCAGGAGCGCGCACCTCGTCGAGCGCCGCTGAGCTACGGTTCGCTCTTCGTCGGCCTGCGTTACCTGTTGAAGAAGAAGCTCTCCTACCTGGCCACCCTCGGGGTCGCTCTGAGCGTGGGTGTGATCATCGTCGTGATGAGCGTCTTCACCGGCTTCCACCGCGAGTTGACCGCCGCCATCCGCGGCTGGCTCAGCGACATGAAGGTCAAACCCATGGGGGCCGGGATGTACGCGATGGATGATTGGGAGCTGCTCCGACGACGCGTGCTCGAGCTGGACCGGATCCGCGGAGCGGCCCCGTTCATCGAGGGCGCCGGACTGCTGCGCCAGCCCGCCACGGGCCGGATGTTCCACATCATGTTCCGCGGCGTGGACCCGGAGCTGGAGGGCTCGGCGTCCGACCTGCCCGAATACATGGAAAGCGGGTCGCTGGACGACCTGGAGCGCGTCTATCCCACCGCCGACGGCGGACGCCTGAAGGCGTGCTTCGTCGGGCACGAGTTCTTCGGCTTTGTCCCCGCCGCCCTCCAGAGCCGGCCGCGAGAACTCGTGCTGGTCACGGTGACGCCCGACCTGCGCCGCGCCCTGGCCAGGTTGGCCATCAACGGCGTCTTCAAGACGGGGAATGCCGAATATGACAGCAACTTCGTGGTGCTCGGCCTGGAGACGGCCGCCGACCTGGTGGACTCCGGCGACTCGGTAAGCGGACTGAACGTCCGGCTTTCGGACTACCGTGACGCCGAAGGCGTGCGGAGCAAGCTGGCTGAGCTGCTCCGGCCCGGGCTCACGCTGCGCACGTTTTCGGGGGCCGCCAGCACCATGGCCCTCAGCGGCGACGGACGTGTGCTGGCCCTGCAGAACCCGGCGGGAGAGGTGGTGGTGCACGACGCGGCGGGCCGCCGTGAGTCGGTCCGCCTCCCGCCCGGCCGCGGCGCGTCAGCCCTCGCCCTCGACGCTCCGGGGGAGCGGCTGTTCGTGGGGCGGCCCGATGGAACGGGCGCCCTGTTCGAGACGATGTCCGGCAGAAGCCTGCTCGGAATCGCGCAGGGAGCGTCGCCCGTGGCGACAGCCTGCTTCTCACCGCAGGGATACCTCCTCGCACTCGCCCGGGAGGACGGGGCGCTGGACGTGTTCGATGCAGAGGGAGGCGAAGCCCTCGCCACTTTCCCGCCCCGCGGCGGTGGCGTCCGGGATTTGAGCTTCGACGGCACCGGCGAGCGGCTCGTGGCCGTCAGGGCGGACGGGCAAGCCCGCCTCTACGAGGCGGAAACCGGGCGGGAGGGACGAAGCTTCCGGGACCCGGAGGGGGTCGGGCTGACCACGGCTGCGTTCAGCCCGGACAGACGCACGCTCGTCGCAGGCTGCGAGGACGGCAGGCTTCTGGTGTGGGAGATCGGCGCCGGCGGCCCGATAGTCAGCGTACCGACGGGGCACGAAGCCGGGGTGATGAAGGCGCGATTCGGGTGGACGTCGGAGATCGTCCTCAGCGCCGGCGCCGACGGACTGCGGGCCTGGCACCTCCGCCGGACGGCCGCCGGAGCGGCGGCGTGGCAGAGGTTCGAGGTGCCGGCCAGGGACTCATCATGGTCGGCGGTGGCCTTCGGCACCGACGGTGCCCGCGGGGCGGCGCTCGGCCCGGACGGCACGGCGCGGCTGCTCTATACCGGCCCCGGCTTCGAGGTCAGGACCTGGAAGGAGGAACGCAAGACGTTCCTGGAGGCCATCGAGACCGAACGCTTCCTCCAGGGGCTCATCATGAGCCTCATCCTGGTCCTGGCTGAGTTCTTCATCTTCGCCATCATCACGACGATGGTCTATGAGAAGCGGCGTGACATCGGGATTCTGAAGGCGGTGGGCTTCACCCGTGGACAGATATGCCTGGTATTCCTCACGTGCGGGCTGGCCATCGGGCTGGTCGGCGCTCTGCTGGGGGTCGGGGGCGGGCTTCTGTTCGCCGACAACATCAACGCCGTCCGCGACTTCATCCGCCAGGTCATCCACTGGGATCCGTTCCCGCAGAACATCTACTACTTCACCGAGATACCGACGCACGTGGGATTCCTCACGCCGGCCGTGACGGCGGGAGGGGCCGTCATCTGCAGTCTGCTGTTCAGCCTCGTGCCGGCGCTGCGGGCGGCGCGGATGGACCCGGTGCAGACGCTGCACCACGAGTAGCCCGGACCCCCGCCGTCCGGGAAGCGCTCGGGCGAGAGGAGAGGACCCGCTCGACGACAGGCAAAATCAGGAGGGAAGAAACGGAGATGAAACTGCGACACTCGGTCATGGTTGGAGTCATGGGCCGGCAGGCCGATCGCTTCCACGAGTATCAGCCCGCGAAGCCGCTGGAGGAGCGACTCCGGATGGTCCGGCGCGTGGAGGGCGCCGAGGGAATCGAAGTCGTCTATCCGAAGGACTTCCGCCCCGACCTCGACGCGGCCGTCGAGATGATCGGGGACTGCGGCCTGCCCCTTTCGGCGGTGAACCTGAACGTGAAGGCGGACAAGAAGTGGCAGGCAGGCTCGTACAGCGCCACCGATCCGCAACTGCGCGCCGACGCGGTCTCGGACCTGAAGGCCGCCCTGGACCTGGCCTCCGAGCTGGGCGCCCCGATGATCACCTGCTGCCCGCTGATCGACGGGCACAACTACTGCTTCCAGGCCGATTACTCCCGGCAGTGGGAGTGGCTCGAGGAGGCAATCGCCGAAGGGGCACGCCACCGGGACGACGTTCGGATCAGCCTCGAGTACAAGCTGAACGAGGCCCGCAACTTCTGCATCCTGGGCGACATGGGCCGTGCGCTCTACCTCTGTGAGCACCTGGGCTTTCCCCACGTGGGCGTGACGATGGACGTCGGACACGCCCTCATGGCGAAGGAGACGCCGGCCGAAATGGTGGCGCTCGCACATCGCGCGGGAAGGCTCTTCTACGTCCACTTCAATGACAACGGCCGCGAGTGGGACTGGGACATGATCCCGGGGACGGTGAATCTCTGGGACCTTCTGGAGACGCTGTTCTACCTGGAGCGGCTCGACTGGGAAGGGTGGCTGGCCTACGACGTGCTGACCCGGAACGGCGATCCGGTCGAGCAGATGAACGCGACCATCCGGATCATGAAGGCGGCGGAGGAACTGCTGGGGAAGATCGGCCGCGACCGACTGGAGGGTTTCATCGCCGAAGGCATCCCCGCCCGCGCCTTCGAGCACCTGGTGCGCTCTCTTCTGTGAAGCGTCGCATACTGCAGCGCCCCGGCCCCCACGGGCCGGCTGAGGGCGTGTGATTCCCTCAGTCCTGCGGGCCGATCTCCCCGCTCTCCAGCATCGAGATGAACGGCGAGTCGGTGATCTCCAGCGGAAGGTCGATGCGCGCGCGCCGCCGGCTGGACTCGTAGATGGCGAAGATGACCTCCGTCACCTGAAGTGCCTTGTGGACGGACAGCTCCGGCTCCCCTCCGCTCTCCAGGCAGTCGATGATGTCCCCCATGACGCGGGGCATGGGATCGGGCTCCTCAACTTCCGGCGGTTCCCAGTCGGGCTCCTCGTAGACCGCATAGCGTCCGTAGGCGCCGTTCCAGAAGACCTCCAGGAAGCCTCCGCTGCCGAACAGCCGCACGCCGGTGCCCAGCTCCTTCTCGTCGCCGACCTGTATGGTGCCCCGCACGCCGTTCTGGAAGCGGAACATGCCGATCGACATGAAGTCCGACGGCACGCCGAACCACGGCCTGACCTTCCGGGCGTCAATCTGGCCGATGACCCACGCGGCGGGGTTGTCACCATTGAACATGAAGCCGAGGTCCAGGCTGTGCGTCCCGCAGTCCAGCAGGTGGCCGGGGGCGAACAGGTCCATGCGCTGAAGCTCGCCGAACCGACCCCCGTCCAGCAGTTCCCTGGCCTGCCGGATGCCGTGGTTGAACCGACGCTGGTGGTTGAAGGTGATCTGCGTCTCACTTTCCTCCGCCAGCGTTCCGAACTCGAGGCACTCACCCCAGGTCGGCGCCATCGGCTTCTCGCAGTGCACCGCCGCCACTCCGGCTTCCACGCAATCGCGCGTCACCGGCAGGTGGAGGTCCGGCCACAGGCACACGCTCACGATGTCCGGCTTCTCCTCACGGAGCATCTCGCGGTAGTCGGCGTAGAGGACGGCGTCGGCGAAGCCGGACTTCTCGGCGAACTCCTGCGCCGTCTCTTCCTCGATGTCAGCCAGCGCGACGACGTCGCACCGCGGCTCGGCCCTGTAGCCGGCCGCATGCATCCTGGCGATGCCGCCGCATCCGATGATCCCCACTCTGTACTTCGCAGACATGCAGTTGCCTCCTCCACGGGCGCGGTGCCTCCGCTCCCGGGGGACACCGGGAACCATTCACTCGCCGCCGGTGATCTCCCGAAGCGCCTCGAAGAACCTTCTCTTGATGGGCGTGTTGATGGTCCAGTTGACCGGCGGGGTCTGGTAGCCGCTCAGCTTCTCGTAGCTTCCCTCGCGACCCTCGGTCGTCCAGTCCGTGCGGTCGCGGTAGTCGCTCCCGTATCCCTGGCAGTAGAAGCCCCAGGACGCGTATTCCTCGACGGCCGCCCGCAGGTTCTCCACGAAGACGCTGTCTTCGTTGATGCAGACGGGCCGGGGACGCTCCCGGTATTCGTCCATATCCCTGAGGCGACAGATCTTCTCACGGAGCTGCTCGGGGGTGCAGCCGTTGCCGTGCGGCATGGAGAAGTCCTCGGTAGCCAGCCACCTGCCCCGCGGCAGGGAGTCCCCTCCCCCGCTGCTGGAGCCGGCCGGCAGCCGGCGCTCGTCCAGGCTGACGCCCTGCACGGCCTCTATCAACCTGTGGATGTTCTCCGGCTCCATGGCGGGTCGGCCCCAGAAGGCCCCCGACTCGTTGGCCACGTCCACGAGGATGTTCCTGTGTCCGGTCCGCAGGAGCCAGTCGGTGACCCGTTCGGTGATGTCGAAGAGCGCCTCGTCGGACTCGATCCTTCGCACCTGCTTCCAGTAGAAGTAGTTGACGATGACCGCCATCCCCGCATCGTCGGCGGCCTCCAGCACGCGCTTCAACCGGTCGAAGTACGGTTGCTTGAACGAACCGTCCGGCCGGTAGGCGCTGTTGAGGTAGTTCTCGTAGACCTCCGGCCGGTAGTTGCCGCCCCCGCCCTGGAGGCCCACGGTCACCGCCAGCAGGCCGTGGGAGCGATACTCCGGCAGGTATGCGCAGAACTCGTCCGTGTTGCGGTCGGGGTCCCACTCCCCGGTGTCGGGGTAGGCCCACAGCCCGCGGGTCTCCGGGCACTCGTCGTCGAAGATGGCCTGGATCATACGCGAGTTGAACAGCAAGCCCTCGATGGGCTTCCCCTCATACTCGCGGCCCTCGTAGGTGGGCCGGCCGTTGATGAGGAACTTCGTGCCGTCGACGGCAATCTCGGTACTCATGGCTGCACTCACCTCCGGTTTGGCAGGTCGGCTCAAGGGGTGCTGCGCCCCTCTTCCCTATAGTGGTTGAGGATCTCCGTCAGCTCCGCGACGACCTCGGGCTTCGCCTTCCACAGGTTGTTGGTCTCGCCGGGATCCTCTCCCATGTGGTAGAGCTGGCCGGAGGGATCCTCCGGGCGAGGCTCGCGGCTGCGTGGCTCGGAGAAGCCGCCCGAACCGAGCCCGTAGATGATCTTCCACGGCCCCCTCCGCAGCGAGAAGTAGCCCGCCCAGGAATGGTGCACCAGCGCCTCGCGTATCGGTCCCTCCCGCTCCTCGGCGAGCAGGGCAGGCAGCATGTTGTGGCTGTCCGGTCCGGCTCCTTCCGGCAGGTCAGAGCCCAGCATGGCCCCGCAGGTGGCCATCAGGTCGCACAGGCCGACGGTCTCTTCGCAGGTGGTGCCCGGCGCGATGTGCCCGGGCCATCGGACGATGAACGGCTCCCTGTGGCCGCCCTCCCAGATGTCCGCCTTGAAGCCCCGCCAGTCACCGCACGACTTGTGGCCGTACGTGTTGCCGTCCACGTCGGCCGGCTGGGCGCCGTTGTCGCTGGTGACGAACAACAGCGTGTCGTCGGCGACGCCGGCCCGCTCGAGGGCATCCATCACCTGCCCGACGACCCAATCGAACAGCGCCACCATGTCCCCACGGGGGCCGGCGCGGCTGGCTCCACGCGCCCAGGCGGGCGGGACGCACGGACGGTGCGGCGCGGAAGTAACAAGGTAGAGGAAGAAGGGCTGTTCGGGACGTTCGGCCGCCTGGCGTTCCAGCCACGAGGTCGCCTTCTCGGCGAAGGTGGTGTCCACCAGCGCGTCGTCCCACCCGGGAACCATCGGCCCCGCGCGCTGTTGAGCGTTGCAGGGCTCCTTCGGCAGGCTGGGGATACCCACGGTGCGGTCGTTCTCGATGAAGCAGTACGGCTGCATGTCCAGCGAGCCGGCGATGCCGAAGAAGTAGTCGAACCCCAGTTCGCTGGGCCCGCCCCCGATGGGCACCGTGAAGTCCACGTTGAACCCGTTGCCGAGCTTATCGTCGTTGGCCCACTGAGACCACGGCCCCGTGTCACCGTCCTTCAGGGTCCAGCCCAGGCCGAGGTGCCATTTGCCCACGCAGGCGGTGGCGTAGCCACGGCTTCTCAGAAGGTCGGCGACGGTGGTCCGGTTCGGCTCGATCAGCGGCAGGCCAAAGCCGCCCAGCACGCCGCGCTCAAGGTCGGTGCGCCAGCAGTAGCGTCCGGTAATGACCCCGTAGCGGCTGGGCGTGCAGACGGCGGACACCGAGTGGGCGTCGGTGAAGCGGACGCCCTCGGCGGCCAGGCGGTCCATGTTCGGCGTGGGGATCTTCGAGTCCGGGTTGTAGCAGGCCGGGTCCCCATACCCCATGTCGTCGGCCATGATCCAGACGATGTTCGGATGCCCCGCCGCCGGGCTGTGTCCGGCGCTCTCCATCCTGTCCTCCACTGCCAGAAGGGCAAGGCCCGACAGGATAAGCGGCGTTACGGGCGCACCGCAAGGGAGGCGGCGGAATCCGTCGACCTCAGCCGGTCGCGGGGCGGCAGGAACGCGACCGAGGGGCCGCTATCCGGTCCGTTCCACCTGGATGCGCAGCGTGGCGTCGCCGATCTCGACGGCCTTCGCCTCACCGTCCTGGAGCTCCGGTTCCATGGTGAGCGCCAGGGTCTCCCCCATGATGTAGTCGCGCCACTTCTCGATGGCGTCCGCCAGTTCCCCCGAGTCGGTCTCGCAGCGCAGGTGGATGCGGTCCTCGATGTTGAAATCCCGCTCCTTGCGGTACTGCTGCACGTGACGGACCGTGTCGCGAGCCCAGCCCTCCTCCTGGAGCTCGGGTGAGATTTCGGTGTCGAGTATGAGGGTCATGCCGTCCACCTCGGCCGAGGCGAGGTTCGCGGGCATCCTCCTCTCGACACGGACCTGGTCGGGCGTGATGGTATGTTCCATCCCGTCCACGTTGACGGCCAGGTTGCGGCCCCGTTCGAGGGCGGCCGCTGCTTCTGCGGGGTCGAGCGAACGGATGGCCTCGGCCACGCGTCCGGCGGCATCCCTGTACTGCGGGCCCAGCTCCGACATGTCCGGACGCAGTTCGTAACGCTCGATGCCCGCCGTGCTTTCCTGGAGAGTGAGTTGTTTGACGTTCAGCTCGTCGAGAATCTGTCGCTCGAAGCGTTCCAGCGCACGCGCCTTCCACTCCTCCGTGGTGACGGCGATCAGCTCGGGGAGGGGTTGGCGCACGCGTACCTGTTCGGCGTTGCGGATGCCCAGGGCGGCCGAGACGGTGGCGGTCACCACTTCCATGTCGCGACTCAGCCTCTCGTCGATCAGCCCGTCGTCCGGCTGCGGATAGCTGCAGAGATGCACGCTGCGGGGGGCGTCCTGGTCCTGCTCGGCCACC
>JASFTU010000030.1:0-10250 GCA_050050635.1 Candidatus Brocadiaceae bacterium | reverse complement strand
GCTGGCACGCGCACAGGGCCTGCTGCGTCGGCGGCAGCAGACGACCAGGCGGCAGCAGGACTACGAGTCCCGGTTGCAGAGCATGGTGGATCAGCTCTCGACCCATGAGCGCGACCTGGAGGCCGCGCTGTCCTTCCAGGAGAGCCTGCTGGGGCGGCTCAGGCCGCGCCCGGGGGTCAACATCGCCGCGGAGCACCGGTTCTGCGAAACGATGGGCGGGGACTTCTACGACATACTGGACGCCGGCGATGGCACCACGGCCCTGTTGATGGCGGACGTGAGCGGCCATGGCGTGCCCGCCGCACTGGTGACGGGCATGCTCAAAGCCCAGATCCGGGCTTCCGAACACCGCCGCGAGCCCGCCGAGTTCCTCAAGGACGTCAACCGACACCTCTTCCCCACCCTCTCGGTGAAGGGCCAGTTCCTGACGGCCGCCTACGCAGTGATCGACCCGCGCAGCGAGACGCTGGCCTACGCGAGCGCCGGCCACAATCCCCTGGCCGTCGTGCGCCGTGACACGGAGCTCGAGGAGTACGGCAGCACGGGCTTCCCCGTGGGCATGCTGGAGGAGCTGGACGTGGCCGGCGGTTCCCTGCAGCTCGAAGGCGGGGACGCCGTCTGGCTCTACACCGACGGCCTGTTCGAATGCCCCGGGCCCCGGGGACGCGGCTACGGACGGCACGCCCTCCTGGAGCTCATCCGCGAGGCCCGCCATGCGGACGTCGACCGGTGGGCCCGAACCGTCTTCAGCACGTGCCAGGACTTCCTTGGTGGACATCCCCCCGCCGACGACATGACCGTCGTCTGCGCGGTGGCCGCTCCGGGTTCCTGACACGGCACCCAACACCCCGCGAGAGGGGAACGAGAACGTACGATCCCGTAACACAGCCGTAACACGGCTCGCCTAAGCTGGGGGCAGTGGAAGGGATCACTAACCCGTTCCTCTCCAACGAGGAGGCCAAAGCGATGCGACAGGCATTCTGTCTGGGTGTCGTCCTCGTGCTGACGCTGGCGCTGGCAGCGCCGGTACGTGCGGACTCGGCGGCGGTGCTGCTGGAGAAGGGCATCTACACCGAGGAGACGGTGGGCGACCTGGAATCGGCCATCGAGATCTACGAGCAGATCATCCAGGATGCGCAGGCCGAACGCCGCTACGTGGCGGAGGCCCATTACCGCCTGGGAGTCTGCCACCTGAAGACCGGCCAGAGCAAGGAGGCCATCCGGGTGTTCGAGGACGTGATGCGCCTCTACCCCGACCAGGAGCGCATCGCCGGGGCGGCCGAGACACAACTGGCGCGGCTGGTGGAGGAGCGAGGCCCCCGGCCGAGGGCTTTCCTCCCCGATCCCGCCGTCCTCATGCCGCCGGACACACTCCTCTACGTCGAGGCCGGCAGCCCCGGCGTCCAGATGGAGAGAGTCCTGAAGATGCTCGAGGGCACCCCGCTGGAGAATCCCCTGGCGGCGATGGGCGGTGGCCGCGGCGGCCCCTCCCCCCGGCAGGTGCTGGCAGCCCTCATGAACCCCAGCATGATTAAGGAGTTCAAGAAGATCGAGGGCGCCGCGTTCGGCCTGCAGGGCCTGAAGCCGCAGCAAAGCGGCATGCGCGGGGAGGCCATCATGGTGCTTTACCCGGGCGAGAGCGACGCGCTCCGGGGCATACTGCTGGCCAGCCTCCAGATGGCCGGGCAGCCGGCCGAGCCCGTAGCCGGGATGACCGCCCTCAACCTGAGGGGGGGAGAAGGGGGCGCCTGCGCGTTCGACGACAGCGCCATCATCCTGGCCTCCAGCAGGGAGCTGCTGCAGCGGGCCGCGCGGCAGTACACGGGCGAGACCCAGGAGCCTTCGCTGCTGACGGCCAGTGACACCTTCGCGGACCTCAGCCCGGAGGCGCGCCGCGAGGACGCGGGCACCCTCTGGGTGAACGTCCCGGCCACGCTCGAGCTCGTCCAGCAGTTCGGGGCGAACCAGCCCGATCTGCACAACCGGCTCCAGATGGTCAACGACATCGTGGATCTGCAGCGGATGAAAGACGTGACCGTGCGCCACACCATCGGCGAGCGCGGCACCGCCTTCGAGGCCGTCGTGCGGTTTCAGGACGATCACCAGTCGATGGCCTACAACCTGATGCGCACCCCGGGGATATCCCTGGATGACCTGCAGGGGGTTCCCGCCGACGCCGTGGCCGTCGCCAGCCTGGCGCTGGGAGGGGCCGAGACGCCGGCGGCCGCGCAGGCCGACCAGGCACTCCAGAAAGCGACGGGGCTGCAGATCGGCCGGGAGATGTTCACCAACATCCGGCAGGTCAACCTGTTCGTCCTGCCCCCCGCAGCGGACTCCCCAGAGAGTGCGCTCGCGCGCGGGGTCAGCCCGGTTGCCCCCCGCATCGGCCTGGCGGTAGCCAGCAAGGACCCGGCGCGCACGGCCGAGCTGATGGGCAAGCTGCTCACCACACCGGCGATCATCGAGGGCCGCGGCTCCGAGGCCACACCGGTGCAGGGAATGGAGGGCGCCACGGCCTACAGCCTGGGCACCGTCAACGGCCAGCCGGTCTCATGTTACGTGGCACAGGCCGGCGAGATGACGATACTCACGCTCGGCCGGGAAACCCTGGGGGCCGCTACGGTGGCCGCCACAGGCGGGGAGTCCGTCCTGTCGGCCGGGCCTCTCCAGGAAGCGTTGAGGGCCCTTCCCAGCGGAACCAGCAAGGTCCTGCTCGCGAACGCCGGCGGCCTGGTCGAACTCCTTCGCGCACAGGGCGCGAGCGAACAGATGCCCCAGGAGGCCCAGGATGCCCTCACCGAACTGGCCGATGCCCTCCGGCAGACCGTCGTGCGGTTCCAGACCATCGAGACCCGGACCGGGCTGACCACGCAGCTCGCCGTGGAAGGGCTGCCTCCGCTCAGCGCGGTCTTCCCGACGCTGGTGCGGCTCCAGGCGATGTCCCGGGCCCCGCGCCGGGAGGCCGTGCCGCCACCCACGCCGGTCGGCGTCATCCGGGCCGACGAGCCCATCACCGTGGACGGCGACCTGGGCGAGTGGCAGGGGATCCCCGCCATGCCCGCTCCGTTCATGGAGAAGGACACCAGCAGCGTCCACCTGGCCTGGCGTCAGGAGGGGCTCTACGTCGCCGCCCGCGTGCGGGACGACTCTCTGACGTTCAATCCCGAGATGCCCTGGGCGGCCGACAGCGTGGAGCTGTTCGTTGACAAGCCCTTCGCCCGCGCAGATTGGCACAGCGGCGAGGCGGAGCAGTACGTCTTCAGCCCGACTCCCGGCTCGCCCGGACGGGCGCACGTGCTGATCGCCTACGGGCAGAACAAGGGCCGCGAGTCGGCTCTGCCGGCCGCCTGGAAGCCGCTCGAGGACGGCTACATGATGGAAGCGCTCATCCCGTCCGAGTTCCTCCAGCCCGCGCGGATGGAGGCGGGCTCCACGCTCGGGTTCAACTTCGCGGTCAACGACGACGGGACCCCCGTCGAGCAGTTCTACTTCGACAAGGACCGCGACGAGGCGTACGCACGCCCGATGTACTGGGGTGCGATACGCCTGACCGGCTTCGGCCGGCAGACGCACGCGCTCCTGGAGGCGGCACGGACCGGCGACGCCGCCACAGCAACGGAACTTCTGGCAAAGGGAGCCGACCCCGATGCACGCGACGCCAGCGGCGACTCCGCGCTTGCCCTGGCCGCCGCCGGAGGCCATGCCGGCGTGGTGGCGACCCTGCTGGACGGGGGCGCCGAGGCCGATGCCGCAGCTCTGCGGGCCGCCGCCGAAGCGGGCCAGGCCTCCGTCGTGGCCCTGCTGCTGCGGCAACCGGGAGTCCTCGAGGCCGAGAAGGCGGCTGCCTGGGACTCCTTCCGGGCAGCCGCCCACAACGGCCACAAGGAGGTCGTCGAGTTGTTCCTCGCCCACGACGCCTCCCCCGACGCGCGCGGGGAACTCGGACGCTCGGCACTCCACTGGGCCGCCATGTTCGACCACGCCGACGTAGCCAGGGCCCTCTTGGACGCCGGCGCCGACCTCGAAATCCGCGACGAGAACAACTGGAGTCCCCTGTTCTTCGCCGCCATGGGAGGCAGCACGGAGACCGCCCGGCTGCTGCTGAAACGCGGGGCGGAAGTGAACTATGAGAGCATCCACGGGGAGAGCCCGCTCAGCAAGGCCCAGCAGGGAGGACACCACGAGGTGGCTGAACTGCTCAAGGCGCACGGCGCCGAGTGAGGGGCCCCAGCGCGTCGGGAGGTGTTCGGGCCGGCCCGGCAGCGTGTGATCGCCAGCCCGTTCCGGCATTCCGACGGGGGCTCTGAACATGTATAATGGCAGACGACTCGCGATCGGGAGCACCAAATGGCAACCGCACCCAGACGCGCCATCACGGCGGCCCTGGTTTCCCTCGGCTTCCTGTTGCTTCCGGCGACGGGATGCCTGTTCATCTACGAACGCTCCGTCGACAGGAGCGGAGACGTTGTCCTGAAGGGCAAGCTGGAGGCCGCCGAGGAGGGCGTGACGACCAGGGAAGACGTCCTCGAGGCCTTCGGACCCCCCAGGCAGGCACTGAAGCTGGAGGGAGGCCGCGAGGTGCTCATTTACGTGGTGGAGACACGCACGGACGTCCAGATGGGCGTGCTGCTGCTGTTCCTGTGGCAGGACGACCTCACCACCACCACACGGCACAGCTTCGAGTTCCAGGACGGAGTGCTCGTCAGGCAGTGGACCGAGCAGATGCCATGACGGGCCTTCGGTTCGCCCTTTGAGGGACAGATCGTGACGGGCGCCGCCAAAGCGCGCGCGACGGGCACGCCGGCCGGGCAGGGAACCCGACCCATGCTGCTGCTCCTGGTGGCGGTGCTCGCCCCCACGGCCTGCGTGCTGTGGTTCATGCACGCCGCGGTGCGCAACGAGCGGATGGCGGTCCGCCAGAAGCTCGAGGCCGCCTACCGGGCCCCGCTCGACGCCGTGGCGGAGCAGATCCGGGGGTACTGGTCGGGGAAGCTCGACGCGCTCTCGGAAGCGTCCGCCGGGGAGTCCGCCGCCCTGGTGTTCAACGATCTGGTCACTTCTCACACCTGTGACAGCGTCGTGGTGCGCGACGCCTCCGGACGGGCCCTCTATCCCACCGCGCCACGCTCGATACGGGTGAGCAAGGAGGCCCCCGCCGAGCTGGCCCATGCGACCGCGCTGGAGCAGGTCCCCGGCGGCGCCACCGTCGCCGCGCGGACCTATGCGGAGGTGGCCCGAAGCGCCAGGGACGTCAACGTGGCAGCCCAGGCTCTCCTCGGCCGGGGGCGCGCGCTGGTGAAGGCCGGGCAGCGTGAGGAGGCGCTCAGGGTCCTCGCCGTCCAGCTGGCGGACGTGCTCTACAGGAACGCGACCGACGCCCACGGGCGTTTCATCGTGCCCAATGCGCTGATGCATGCACTGGAGCTTATGGAGGACCCCGAACGCGACCTGCATCGGCGTACCTACGAGCGGCTGCGCTCTCGCCTGGAAGACTACGCGGAGCCCGTGCTGCCGTCCTCGCAGCGGCGCTTCCTCATGCGCAGGCTGCGGGAAGTGGTGCCGCCCTGTCCGCCTTTCGCCACGCTGCCGGCCGAGGAGATGGCCAGTCGCTACCTGTCGGCGGGCTCCAACCCACCCCTGCCCGGGAAGCTGACGCCGACCGCCCTGCCGGAAGTCTGGCAAATGGGCTCACCCGATGGCCGCGTGATCGCGCTCTTCGAGGAGGACACCCTCGTGGCGGCGACGTGGCCGCTGCTGGAGCCGGCGCGCGCCGCCAGCGGCGCACGGGTCGAGCTGGAGCAACCCCTGGCCGAAGGGGAGGATCAGGAGCCCTTCGTGGCCGTCTCGCCGGGCCCGCACCTGCCCGGCTGGCGGCTGGCCCTGTTCATGGAAGGGTCGAACCCCTTCGCGGCCGCCGCCGACCGGAACATCGCCTTCTACTTCTGGACCGGCATCGTCGTGGTCGCCATCATCGCCGTGCTGGGCATGCTGGTGGCACGCTACCTGATGCGTCAGATGACGCTGGCCAGGCTGAAGAACGACTTCATCGCAACGGTCACCCACGAACTCAAAACTCCCCTGGCATCCATGCGCGTGCTGGTAGACACGCTGCTGGAGGGGAACTACCGCGACCAGAACCAGGTGGCGGAGTACCTGCACCTTGTCAGCCGCGAGAACGAGCGGCTCACCCGGCTGATCGACAACTTCCTGAGCTTCTCCCGCATGGAGCGCAACAAGCGTGCCTTCGAGTTCCGACCGGTCGAGCCGGCCGACCTGATCGACTCCGCCGCCGAGGTGGTGCGGGACAGGTTCGAGGCACAGGGGTGCCGGTTCGACGTTCAGGTTGAGCCTGAACTGCCGCCCCTCAGCGGAGACCACGACGCGCTGGTCACCGTGCTGCTGAACCTGTTGGACAACGCCTACAAGTACTCGGGCGATGAAAAGGAGATATCGTTGCGCGCGTACGGCCGGGACGGCCGGGTCTGCCTGGAGGTCGAAGACAACGGTCCGGGCATGCCCCGCCGGGCGGCGCGGAAGGTGTTCGACCGCTTCTACCAGGTGGACACCAGCCTCTCCCGCGAGACCGGAGGGTGCGGGCTGGGGCTGAGCATAGTGAAGTTCATCGTGGACGCGCACGGCGGCACCATCGAGGTGGACACTGCGCCGGGCGAAGGAAGCACGTTCACCGTCAGGCTGCCTGCGGCCGCAGCCGCGGCGGCACCCACCCGATAGGGAGCCCGTGAACCCATGAACTCCGAGACCGTGCTCATCGTCGAAGATGACCCCACCATGTTGCGGGGGCTGAAGGATAACTTCGAGTTCAAGGGCTACGAGGTCATCACCGCCGTGGACGGGGAGCAGGGCCTCGAAGCGGCGCTCGACGCCGGGCCGGACCTGATCATCCTGGACATCATGCTCCCGAAGATCAACGGCTACGAGATCTGCCGCATCCTCCGCCAGGAGGGGCTGGACGTGCCCATCATCATGCTCACCGCCAAGGGACAGGAATCGGACATCGTCCTGGGCCTGGAGCTGGGCGCCGACGACTACGTCACCAAGCCCTTCAGCATCCGCGAGTTGCTTGCGCGGGCGAACGCGTTCCTGCGACGGCGCCGGGAGGAAGAGCCCGACGTCTACCGGTTCGCCGACTGCGAGCTGGACATGGAGTCGCGCAAGCTTCGGCGCGGCGGCGAAGAGGTGGAGCTGACGCCCAAGGAGTTCGGGCTCCTGGCGTTCTTCGCGGCGAACGAAGGGCGCGCCCTCACCCGCAACGAGATCCTCAAGTCCGTCTGGGGCTACAGCTCCTTCGTGGGCGACCGCAGCGTGGACCGCTGCGTCAACACCCTCCGCGGCAAGGTCGAGCCCGACGCTGCCCGCCCGACGCTCATCCAGACCGTCCGCGGCATCGGCTACCGGTTCGAGCCCCCCGAGCCGGAATCCGACTGAGGACGGCGCCCCCGGAGCGCCCGGCTTCACGCCCAGCGGCCACCGCGAGTGGACCGCGATAGGCCAGGTTATCTATACACATTCAGTCGCCAACGTATATCGGGCACCCGAACATATGCCGCAGGAGTCCGCCAATGAACTGGTATGCCCATCCGGCGCCCACGTAGACGGCGACGATGATCGCCAGCGACAGCGGCAGGATCACCAGGTAAAAGACAAGCCCCGGGCTTTCAGGACCATCTCCCCCGGCGTCATCGGTCGCATCCACCATCTCACTCAACACCCCCTTCGGGCTGACGATGCCCCGGTCCATGCTCGTCCATCGCCTCTCGGTCGGCCGCTTATGGGCGGCTGCACCTCTTCTCTGCCTGCTGCATCGCCGGAACTTCAGGAAGGACACATAAGAGCGAGAGCTGCAGAATTGGCTGAAGCCAGTGAGCAGGTGGGAAGCGCACCGGAGCGGGCGCGACCCCCGCCCATCACGGCGCTCCACGGGCGCCAGCCCGTGCTGCTTTCCCCACCATAGCACGGTCACGGGGCAGAGGAAAGGCGCCGCTGCCGGGCCCGCTCGTAGAGCAGCACCCCCGCGGCCACCGTGATGTTGAGCGAGTCGGCGCGGCCGTGCATGGGGACGGTCACCACCTGGTCGCAGGCCGCCCGCACCTCGTCGGAGATGCCCACCGTCTCATTGCCCAGCACGATGACGCAGGTCCCCGCCAGGTCCGCCTCCCAGCAGGCCGTCTCGGCGTGGGCGGACGTGCCGATGATCCGCGCGCCGGAACCCTTGAGCGATCCCAGGTATCCGTCCAGGTTGGCCGCCAGCGTGACGGCGACGTGGAAGATGGAGCCGGTGCTGGAGCGCACGGCGGCCCGGCACCAGGGGTCGGCCGAATCGGCCGTGAAGACGGCGCCCGGGAGGTCCCAGGCGTCGGCGGTCCGCACCAGGACGCCCACGTTGCGCGGGTCCTGGATCGACTCTCCGGCCAGCAGACACGTGCCGGGCTCCAGCAGCGCGGCGGCGTCGGCCGACGGCGGCCTCTTCACCACCGCCAGCACGCGCACCGAAGTCTCGTAACCCAGCCCCAGTATCTTGAAGAACACCCCCCGGCTGACGCGGTGGCACGGGATCCCGAGCTCGTTCGCCCGGGCGTAGAGCTCGCGCTCCCTCTGGCGCTCGATCGGTTCCAGCAGAAACAGCCGGACAATGGGCGCACGGGCCTCCAGTGCGCGCCGGACCAGCCTGTGCCCGTCCAGCAGGTAGCAGGTGGCCTCCTCCCTGCGGAACTCCCCCACGCTGCGGCGCGCCTCCGCCACTGCGGGGTGCTTGATGCGGCTTATGACCTCGTCGTCGGATCTCATCCTGCCGACCTCCCAATGATCGGCGATTCTACGCGGGGCGGGGGGGAGCGGTCAATCCGGGCGGTTGACAACGAGCGGGGGCTTCCGGGATAGTTCACACGGCAAATCGAGCGAGCGTAGAGGGCATTTCACAGGGGGTGATCCGTCATGGTGCGATGGGAGCAAAGCGAGGCCCTGGGACTCCCGCCGGGGACGCCCGTCCACGTGGGAAAGAGGAGAGTCGAGCGCGTCCGCATAACGATCATGGCCTACGGGCCGGACCAGCTCGAGGAGCAGCAGGTCGAGAGCGTCGAGGACTGCTTCCCCTTCACTGAGAGGCCCGGCGTCTGCTGGATCAACGTGGACGGCCTCCATGACGTGGAGGTGATCGAGAAGCTCGGGGAGCACTTCGGCCTGCATCCGCTGATCCTGGAGGACATCGCCAACACCGGACAGCGACCCAAGCTGGAGGACTACCGCGACTACCTCTACATCGTGCTGAAGATGCTCTCCCACAATCCGGACACCGAGCGCATAGAGGCCGAACAGGTCAGCCTGGTCATGGGGCCGGGCTTCGTGCTCTCCTTCCAGGAGCGGGAAGGAGACGTCTTCGACCTCATCAGGGAACGGCTCCGAGGGGGCAAGGGCCGGATCCGCACCACGGGCGCCGACTACCTGGTCTATGCGCTCATGGACGCGATGGTGGACAGCTACTTCGCGATCTGCGAGTCCTTCGGGGAGAGACTGGAGGACATAGAGGAGAGGGCCATCGCCGAACCCGTGCCCGAGACCTCCCGCATGATCCACGCCGTCAAGCGCGAGCTCATCCTGCTGCGGAAGTCCCTGTGGCCGCTGCGCGAGGTCATCAGCGGACTGCAGAGGGTCGAGTCCGAATTGATCGCCGAGAGCACCGCCATCTACCTGCGCGACCTCTACGACCACACCATCCAGGTGATCGACACCATCGAATCCTTCCGCGACGTGGCCGGCGGCATTCTGGACATCTACCTCTCCAGCCTCAGCAACCGGATGAACGAGGTGATGAAGGTGCTCACCATCATCGCCACCGTGTTCATTCCCCTGACGTTCATCGCCGGCATCTACGGTATGAACTTCCAGCACATGCCGGAGTTGGGATGGCCCTGGGGCTACCCGGCGGTGCTGGGCCTGATGCTCATCATCTTCGTGGCGATGCTGTACTACTTCCGCAGGAAGCAGTGGCTGTGAAGGAGCAGACGGAAAGCCGCCACGCGGCGTCCGCCGGCAACGAGGCAGCCGCGCGCATGACGCCCCGGGAATGCTATCGCCGCGTCGCGCTGTTCAAGAGCGCCGACTACATCCCGAACCTGGAAGGAGGCGTCGCGAAGAAGACCCTCAAGCGATGGCACAGGGAGGGGTTACCCGAGGGAGTGAGCCGGAACGAGTTCTTCGGGCTCGATCGAGTCGAGCTGATGCGCGACATCTCC
>JASFTU010000029.1:0-10304 GCA_050050635.1 Candidatus Brocadiaceae bacterium | reverse complement strand
GTCACGCAGACCTCACTCAGGCGCACGACGGCTCCTGGTGGATGGTGTTCCTGGGCATCCGCCCCGTGTGGGGGACGCATCACCTGGGGCGGGAGACGTTTCTCGCACCGGTCACCTGGGACGAAGACGGATGGCCGGTGGTGAACGGGGGCCGGCCGATCGAGCCGGAGATGGACGCCGACTGTCTGCCGCCCCACCCCTGGCCGCCCGAGCCCGTGCGCGACGACTTCGACGAGGCGGACCTGCGGCACTGCTGGAACTTCCGCCGCAACCCCGACCCGGACCTCTGGTCGCTGACCGAGCGGCCCGGACACCTCCGGCTCCACGGCTCGGCGACCACGCTGGACGACGTCGGCGCCCCGGCCTTCGTCGGGCGCCGTCAGAGGCACTTCGACTGCAGGGCGGAGACACTCCTGGAGTTCGAGCCCCGCCGTGACGGCGACGAGGCGGGGCTGACCGCCCTGATGAACGAGAGACACCACTACGAGATCGCCCTCACCCGGCGCGGTGGGGAGCGGAGGATCATCGTGCGGCGCTGCATCGGCGACCTGCAGAAGGTGGTCGCCGACAGGCCCGCCGGCACGGGCCCGCTGCGCCTGCAGATACGGGCCGAGCCGCGCACCTACGCGTTCGGCTGCGCGCGGGCCGGAGGACCGATCGAGACGCTGGTGGAGGGCGCGGCGCGGTACCTATCCACCGAGGTCGCCGCGGGCTTCACGGGCGTGTACTTCGCCATGTACGCCACCGGCAACGGGCGGCCGTGTGGCGCGCCGGCCGACTTCGACTGGTTCGAGTACGAACCGTCGGAGGAGTGAGGTTACCCTCCGCGGGCCGGGGGCAAAGATGAGCTTAGTGACGAAGAATTGCGTCTTCGGTTCAGTTCTGCTATAGTGCGGGCAGTCGGACTTCGGTGGCGGGAACTGGCAGGGCTTCCGGAAGTTCCCCGACAAGTTCGGCGCAGATGGCCGGACGGCGGCCTGCGATACGTTTGAGATAGGAGGTGAAACCCGTGCCGACAGCGAAAGAAATAGCGAAGATGTGCTCAAGGATTCACTACGTCGAGCCGGAAGAACTGGACCTGAGATCGTTCGTCATCTTCAGGCGGCGGCCGGACAAAGACCAGTCGAGCAAGAGCAAAGAGTCCCCGCCGAAGGAGAAGAAGGAAGACGAGCGCGAGTAGGCGCTGAGACCATCCACAGTGGCACCCTCTTCCGGCCACGCCCGTGGTGCGCGCAGTAGAGCGAACGCGCCGTGCACTACCGCCCCTCGCCGACTTTGTCGGACACAGGGAGCCCCCTCCACGTCTGGGAGCGCATACAGGGAAGGTGGTGGGCGGACCGGGACTCGAACCCGGAACCTCTTGCTTGTAAGGCAAGCGCTCTGGCCGACTGAGCTATCCGCCCACGTGCCCATAACTTACCGGACTGCCCGCCGCGCCGCAAGTCTTGCCGGCGGGCACCGGGGCCCGCCCCTACGAGAAACGAAGCTCGGGCTCTCCGCCTGTAGGGGCGACCCCCTGTGGTTGCCCGGGTGCCCGCGACGGTAGGGCGAGCCGGGGCTTCAGACCTTCCTACACGACGCTCCTGACACGATCCCGGCACCTCGACAGCTTGACATGCCGGGGGCTGCCTTCGATAATGGATTGGCGTGCGGATGTGGCGGAATTGGCAGACGCGCCAGGTTGAGGGCCTGGTGGACCTCACCCGTCCATGGGGGTTCGAATCCCCCCATCCGCACCACTCCTCTGTACCCTCCCGCCGCGCGTGTCACGCGGCCGGTCGGTCGAGCCACGCGAAGGCGGTGACCGGCGGCCTGCCCCCGATGGCCGTCCCCCGCAGCTCGTAGCCGGCCCCCTCGAGGAACCCCGCAACGTCGAAGGGCGCCAGGTTGTCCGAGCGGCTGCCGTAGGCGCCCACGATCAGCCGTCCCCCCGGCTCCACCACCCTCCCGAGCAATCGCTCCACGTACTCCGCCAGGTAGTTCTCCGGCACGCAGTCGTAGAGCGTATAGACGTAGCGGAAGCGCCGCGGGGGCCGCCAGTCCCAGGCGTTCCCCACGAAGAAGTTGTCGGCGAAACGTGGCAGGCGTCGTCGGGCCAGTGCGATGAGCCGCGGACCGACGTCCAGCCCGTGGGGAGTAAGCGAGATGCCGCGCTCCGCGGCCCAGGCGACCAGGCATTCCAGCAGGTAGCCGTTGGCGCAGCCGACATCCAGCAGGTCACCGTCCCCGTCTACGGCCTCCAGGATGGGGCTCCGCTCGGCTCGCCACCTCTCCGCCCCACCGCTGAAGCCGGACCGGAGGATCGGGTCTTCGTGAGCCAGGTACGACGCCTCCACTTCCCTCAGCTCGTCCAGGAACTCCGGCGGCAGCTTTCTCCTTTCACCCCCTGCCAACCTCACCCTCCTTGCTGTTCGGCACCCCATCGTATCACACGCTCCTGGTTCGGGGAAGGGTTCCCCGGCAGCCCGGGACGCTCTTGCAGCGCCGCCCCCGGGGCGTGTGGTCTCCGCTCCCGTTGCGCCCGCAGGCGGAGGTGGACTATGCTACCGGGCCATCCGGACCGTCACGGCGTCGCGGCCCGTTCCCGGGGTACTCAACAGGTGAAGATCGACCGGAGAATCCTGCTGTTCGTCGCGGCCGTCGCCCTGCTCGGGGTGGCGGGCGGCATCTTTGAGACCAGCAGCAACAACTACTACGCCGAGGTGTTCCAGATGACCGCCAGGCAGCGCGGTGCACTGGAGCTGCCCCGGGAGTTCCCCGGCTTCATGGTGGCCGTGATGACCGGCGTGCTGTTCTTCGTCGCCGAGGCCTACCTGGGGGTCCTGGCGGCGGGCCTGGTGGCGTCGGGTCTCGTGGGGCTGGCGGCGTTCGCGATGCACGCGGACCAGTACGCGAACATGCTGGTCTTCCTGGTCGTCTGGAGCGCCGGCACCCACCTGATGATGCCCGTGCGCAACTCCCTGGCCCTCACCCTGGCCCGGCGCTCACAGGAGGGGGCGAAGCTGGGGAGGCTGGCATCGGTCAACTCCCTGGCCGTGATGGGCGGGGCAGCGGTCGTATGGTTCACGTTCGCGGTGCTCGGGCGCAGCTTCGCAACGGTCTTCCTGGTGGGAGCCGGCGCCGCCGTGGGCTCGGGCGCCGTGCTGCTGGCTCTGGGACGGAACATGGACCCGGCGCACCACCGCCCCCGGCCCAAGCTGGTGTACAGGCGGCGCTACCTCCTTTTCTACGTGCTGAGTGTGCTGTTCGGCGCCCGCAAGCAGACGTTCATCACCTTCGGCCCCTGGGTGTTGATCCGGCTGTTCGGCCAGCCCGCGCAGACGATCGCCGTGTTGTGGATCATCACCCACCTTCTGATCGTGCTCCTGCTGCCGGCGGTCGGGCGCCTGCTCGACCGCGTGGGCGAACGGACCGTGCTGATGGCGGACGCGGGCGTGTTGCTGCTGGTCTGCCTCTCCTACGGATTCAGCCGCATGCTGCTGCCCGAACGGGTTGCCTTCTACGTGGTGTGCGGCGCATACGTCACCGATCAGTTTCTCTTCCCCGTACAGATGGCCCGGACCACCTACCTGTCGAAGATCGCCAGAAGCCGTCGGGACATCAGCGGGGCGCTGGGGCTGAGCGTGAGTATCGACCACGCCGTGAGCATTCCCATCGCCATCATCGGGGGATGGCTGTGGACGGAATTCGGCCATCATTACGTGTTCGCGGGGGCGGCGTGCATCGCCGTGCTGACCTTCGCGATGGCCAGCTTCGTGAGGGTGGAGCGCGTGGAACATCCGGAACTGGTCGAGTCGCCCGGGGAGGCGCTCGAGGAGATCCGCCGGGAGGAGGTCTGAGCCCGGCCGCGCCCATCTTGCGGGAAAGCCGGTGGTCCGTTAGCGTGTAAGCATCTGCTTACGGAGAATGCCATGGAGAGTCGCCGCCGGGCAGCACGAATCTTCAAGACGCTCTCCTCGGAGACGCGCCTGGGGATACTGCAGTTGCTGAAGGACAGAGCCCTGTGCGTGGGCGCGCTGGCCGAGCGGCTGGGCGTCTCCTCGGCCGCCGTCAGCCAGCACCTGCGCATCCTGCGCAACCTGGATGCCGTCGTGCCGGAGAAGCGGGGTTACCACGTCCACTACCGGCTGAACCCGGAGACCCTGCGGCAGTGGCGGCAGGCCACGGAAGAGCTGCTGGAGCCCGAGGAGGAGTGACCGATGGTCGGGCAAAGCGGAGCCGCGCCAAAAACGCGCCGGGCCGGGGTGCTGCGCCTCCGTCTTGACGGGCGGAGACAGATTCGTTAGTATATAAGCAGGTACTTAACAACGACGCGGGAGGCGTCTTCGTCTCATCGGAGGAGGATTGAGACCCAGATGTGTGGTGGAACGAAGGGATGTCAGAAGCCGGAGAACCTCGAGGGAGTGCCTCAGGACTGCTCCCCCGAGCAGATCAGGGAGTGCCACGGGGACGTGGAAGGCCACCCCTGCGTGGAGGCCGAAGATTGCGAGAACCCGGAGAAGCTCGAAGGCAAGCCCGCTGACTGCTCTCCGGAGCAGATCAGGGAGTGCCACGGCCACGTCGCCGACCATCCGTGCACGTAGCCGACGCTGACCCGGACGTCCGGCCTCGGGGGGACATCACGTGGCCGCGCGCCACACCCCACAGCCGTTGCCCGACTACTACGCCTGCGTCGCCCGCGACGTGGTCGAGATGTGCGATCCGCGGGGAGAGACCTGGGTGGACCTGGGCTGCGGAGAGGGGCCGCTGGCCTTCGCCCTGGCGCGGTGGTTGCACGGCCTGATGGTACTGGTGGACCCGAACCGAGAGGCGCTGGTGCAGGCGCTGAGGAAGGCCGGCGAGTCGGGTTTGGACCGGCGCACGGCGGCCGTCTGCGGACATGCCGAGGACCTGCCGCTCGCCGAGGACTCCGTTGACCTTGTGGTCAGCCGGGGCTCGATCTTCTTCTGGGAGGACCGCCCGGCCGGGTTGCGCGAAGTGCATCGCGTGTTGCGCCCGGGCGGCAGGGCGATGATCGGGGGAGGGCTCGGAAGCACCTATCCCCTGTGGGCGCGGCGAGAGTTCATCCGCCGTCGGCGGGAATGCGTGCGCAGGTGGCGGCCGGACGCGGTCCGTGCCTTCAAGGAAGTGCGCAGCCGGGACACCTTCCGGCGGTGGGCGGAAGAGGCAGGACTGCGGGACTACCGGCTGGTCGGCGAGGCCGCATTGCCCGAGGACGACCCGAACACGGGTCTGGGATTATGGCTCACCTTCGGGAAGCAAGAGGGGCAGACATGAGCACTGTGATCGAGGCCCGCGACCTGACGCGCCGCTTCGGCCATCTGGTGGCCGTGGACCACGTGGGTTTTGAGGTCAAGGAGGGCGAGGTCTTCGGGTTCCTGGGACCCAACGGTGCCGGCAAGACGACCACCGTCCGGATGCTCACCGGCGTCATTGACCCCACCGAAGGAACGGCCACCATCCGGGGACACGACATACGGGAGGAGCCCCTCGCCGCCCGCGAGCACCTGGGCATCGTGCCGGAGGAGGCCAACGTTTACCTGGACTTGAGCGTCTGGCGGAACGTGATGCTGATGGCCGAACTGCACGCGGTACCCCGCGCCCAGCGCGTGAGGGCGGGCGAAGGCCTGCTCGGGCAGCTCGGCCTGAGTGACAGGAGAAAGCAGAAGGCCCGGACCCTCTCGAAGGGCCTCCGACAACGTCTGATGCTGTGCTCGGCGCTGGTGAGCGAACCGGAGATCCTGTTCCTGGACGAGCCGACCAGCGGGCTCGACGTGCAGAGCGCCCGCCTGATCCGCGGGATCGTATCCGAGATGAACCGCGGGGGCCTAACCGTCTTCCTGACCACACACAACATGTCCGAGGCCGAGCAGATGTGCGACCGGGTGGCGATCATCAGTCACGGGAACATCGTGGCCATCGATACCCCCGCCCAGCTCCGCAATGCCATGGAATCGAGCCAGTACGTTACGGTCAGCTTCGAGGACGGGGGCCCGTCCGAAGACCAGTTGAAAGATCTGCCCGGTGTGGACCGCCTGAGCGTCGGAGAGGACGGGTTCCGGCTCTCCACGCAGCATCCCGGTCGGGTGGTGACCGAGGTGGTGAAGCTGGCAGAGCGCAGCGGGTGCGCCATCGGCGAGGTGGCGACCTGCAAACCGACCCTCGAGGACGTCTTCGTTCAACTGACCGGCGGGGTGGCGAAGGAGGGACAGCAGTGAGCCGAGCAATGGAGACCTGGTGTCGGCAGGCCCGCGGAGCGTTCGTCATCGCCAGGAAGAACGCCCTGCTGTACTACCTGAAGCCGCCCGTGCTGATATTCGGCGTGCTCTTCCCGGTGTTCTTCTTTCTGACCTTCAAGATGGGGCGCCCCATTGCGCCGGAGAACATCGTGCCGGGCATGGTCGCGATGGCCCTCTGGTTCACCGCCACCGCCGTCGGACCCCTCGTAACGCCGTGGGAGAGGCGCAACAGGACTTACGAACGCCTGATCTCGTCCCCCGTTTCCCTCCGGGCCATCCTGGCCGGCGACGTGATCAGCGGACTGGTCTTCGGGACGTGCCTCTCGGTGGTTCCCATCATCCTGGGGCTGGCCCTCACGGACGCCGTGGTGACCAACGTGGCGTTGGTTGTCGCCGGCATTGTGCTGGGCGCTCTGAGTTTCGCCTCCCTCGGCGTGCTGCTGGCCGCCCCGCCCGCCAGCAGTCCCTCCAACATCATGTTGCTTTCGAACCTGGTGCGCCTGCCCCTTCTGTTCGTGAGCGGCGTGTTCCTGCCCATCGCGCAGATGCCCGCCTGGGCGCGATGGATCTCCCCGGTGTCTCCGCTTTCCTATGCGGGCGACCTCCTCCGCTCGGGGTTCGGGCAGAGAGCCTACTTCCCCACCTGGTTCAGCCTCGTAGTGCTGGCGGGGTTCACGGCGGTGCTGTTCTGGGGTGCCTGCCGATTCCACCGCCTTTGGCGGGCAAAGGCGCTGTAGGGGGACGTCGGCCGGTGGTCCGCATGATCTGCCGGCCCCCGCGCACCCGCTGAGGCGGACGGCAGCGGCGGAGGTCTTCAGACGCTCTTGACGAAGAGGCAGTTCCCCCCGGAATCCTGCGCCTTCTGCAGCGCTGTCTGCGCCGCCGTCAGGAGGTCCTCCTCCGTCTCGTGCGTGGAGCTGAAGTGCGCGATGCCGACGGAGATGGTCACCTGCCCATCGCCTGCCTCGGCTCCCTCTTGCTGGAGGCCCTCAACCTGCTGGCGGACGCGCCCGGTGGCGGAGGTCGCGTCCGAGGCGCTTGTATGGTGGAAGATAATGCAAAATGCGTCGCTCTGCAGCCGCGCTGCGGCGTCGCTGCACCGTATCTGTTCGCGAATGATGCGGCCGATGGCCGCGATCAGTTCCTCCCGGCCATTGCCCCGTCCATTGCCGGTGGTGCGATCCAGTTCGCAGAGACAGACGCTCAGCGGGTAGCGGTACCGCTGGGACGAGCGCATCTCCAGCCCCAGCTTCTCCATGAATTCCACCCTGCTCAGCAGTCCGGTGTTGCCGTCGTGCTTGGCGGCGTAGAGCAGTTCCTTGTGAGCTTCGGTGCTCTCGGTCGCTCGCCGCTCGAGCTCCTTGACCTGTGAGCGCAGCTCTTTCAGCTCCTCCAGGAGCTGGTCCCTGCTTTTTCCAGCGTCGTCCACGAAGTGCTCCCCCGTTGGGCTCTCCGGGCGCACGAACACGCACCGGGGGTGGTACCAGGTAAATGCAGTATGCCCGTACGGGAAGGGCAATATCAACCATCCGGCAAGGCTCCGCGCACGCCGCTGGTCATTCGGCCTCTACTGCGTAGAAGATCGTCGCCGAGTCGGGCTCGAGCTCAACCGTGGCCCGGCCATCCTTGACCGGGATATCCACCCCCGGACCCCGCGAGCCGTCCACCCGGAGGGGATAGAGGGTCAGGTTGTCCCGGGACGTGTTGAACTCGACCGTTCCAACCACGGGCTCAGCGATGATGGGCGCCCTGCCCTTCTGGACGATGCTGGTGCCCGCCATGTTGAACGCCATGCCCGTGTTCTCGGCCCGCGCGACAGCGATCAGCAGCAGCCGATCCGAGTCGGCCAGGTTCTCTTCGGTCAGGCTGCTCAGGAAGGCAACGGCGAAGGGCGTCGAGATGTCGAACGCGCAGTCCGCCGTGCTCCAGGTGCGCCCGGACTCGCCCAGGTTCCCGTAGGCGACCTGCGTGCGCGGCGTATCGATCGTCCCCACGCCGAGCTGCCAGTCGCGCCACAGCTCGCCGGTGTCGCTGGCCAGCTCCGTGTGCGGGTGGTTGTACTGGAATGATTCCTCTGGAGTCATCACGAGCGCCGGATCGAACTTCTCGGGCGATTCGTCGGGGGCGGTGACCAGGACCTTGTGTTCCTCGATGGCGCAGTTGAAGCCCGGCGTGTTCCAGTACTGCCTCTCCCCACCGTTCTTCCAGTGGAGCGTCCAACTGTACTCTTCGGGGATCCGTAGCACGACCGTCTTCTCGGCGGGCCGGACGTCCCGCCGACGGAATATGAGGGCTCCGGCCGCCACGCTGGCGATGCTGGCCGGGTCGCTCTCCCATTCGAAGGCGCTCAGCGTATCGCGGGGCCGTCCGCTCTGGCTGTAGGCGTATCCGGTGAAGGAATCCCAGTCCTGCAGGCTCGCGACCGCCGCCAGGCCGACCTGATAGGCGGCGCGGTAGGTCTTGGGCGGGTTGTTGCCGCACTCGCTGGAGGCCACTGGCTTGCCCGGCACGGCGAAGCCCGCGATCTTGCCGAACGGCGTCCCGGGCAGCCCCGGCGGATGGTTCAGCCACAGGCCGCCCAGCCCGTGGCCGGGCCCGATCTGGTTCCCGCCGTAATAGTGGTGGCAGTCCATGAAGTCCAGACCGGTCTGGGTGAGCATGACCCACGTCCAGTGCGCCCAGTTGGTCGCGTTGATGGGGATGCGTACTCCGATGCTGCGGAGGAAGTCGTGCGATTCCCCGTAGAACTTCCGGTGCAGGTAGGTGAAGAAGCGGAGGTTATTCTGGCTGTAGTTCACCCGGAACAGGTCCGCTTCCCCCGGCGGGAGGCCGTCGTTCTCCTCGGCCCATTCGCGATAGACGTCCAGAAGCTCCCGCCTGTAGTAGTCCTGGGTGACGCCGTCCAGGCCGATCAGCAGTCCCTCGTTGATGACCTCGGTCATCACGATGGCCGGCTCGTCCTTATAGGCCACGCCGGTGAACTCGTTGACGTGCGTCCAGACCTGCTCCCACTGCCTGCGGATAAGCTCCTGCATCCGCTCGTCGAAGTAGATATAGGGATGCAGGTTGAAGTTCCCCCGTTTGCCCAGGCTGCCGTAGTCCTTCACCCCGTCGGCCTCCTTGAAACAACGCTGCACCCAGGGGTCGGGAATGACGTAGATACCGTGCATCTTCAGCTCGTAGATGGTCTTGTCCAGCGCCCGCACGGACTCCGGGTCCAGGTGCTGAGTGGTGCCGTCGGGGTGGTCGTAATCGATGATCGGGTTGGCCCAGCTATCCAGGTGATGCAGCCGCACGACGTTGACGCCGAGCCGCGCGAGACGCTCGGCGAGTTGCTCGGCGCGCTCCGGCGAGCCCAGGGCCGCGCCCGCCGTCACGTTCAGTCCCCAGAACCGGACCGGCGTACCGTCCTCGAAGACGAAGCGGCCGTCCTCGGCGGTGACGAAGCCGTGTGAGCCGGCCGGGATGTACTCCCCGTTCTCGTCCTTGTTCAGGAAGCTCAGGTCAACGGGCACTCCCTGCGGCCCGACCGGATAGGGGAACCAGTTCGAGGTATCGTGCCGCTGCAATGTCTCCTCCCTGCTTGCGTAGAAGCTCGCCCTGTCCGGCAGCGTCATGGTGACGTCCGTTCGCACCGTCTCGCCGCCCCGGATGGTGTTGCCGACCAGGCGGATGCGGCCGTCGCCGTCCATGCTGACCTGGCGCGCGGGTTCCATGTCCAGGCGTGTCTCCGTGCCTTCACCGTCGACGAGCACCAAGCCCGAGACCCGTTGCCCTATGTTGCCCCGGCCGAAGGGCAGGGACACCTCGTTGGTCCCTCCGTCGGCCAGCGCCGCGACGCACTTTCCGCCGCGGAAAGCCCCTTTGTCCGGCGCGATGCTGAGGACGATCTGGGTCAGCTCGGCGGTCTCGGGGGACCTCAAGTCGTAGCGGAGCGCCACCTGCCGCTCGCCGGCCTGCCCGGCGGTGTGCATGATGGTGATGTCGGTGTCGGTCCCGCCAATGGTCGAAGTCGCGGCGAAGGTCCGTTTCTCGCCGAGCCGGCCGGCCTTTCCTCCGCCGAAG
>JASFTU010000028.1:0-10376 GCA_050050635.1 Candidatus Brocadiaceae bacterium | reverse complement strand
GTCGGCGAGTTCCGCCGACACCGGACTGCCCTTTACCCGCAGGTCCACCACGTCGAACTCCCTCAGCCGCAGCCCGAGGCGTTCGGTGGCGCCCTCCGCGTGGTTGCAGGGCAGGTTCACGACACGGTCGCCGGGTTCCGTGGCCACCAGGACGTCGCGTTCCCCCCACCGGACCCGGACGACCCACGGGGCCTCGTCGGCATTCCGCTGCGGTTCCTCGAAGCCTATCCGGTCCGCAAGCACACAGGGGCCGTACGGCGGCATGCGGAACGTCTGCCCCCGGACGTGCAGCGAGTCCCCCGCCACCGCCGAGCGGACCAGCTCCAGGTCTGCACCATCCCGCGGGACCAAACACAGCAGGCCGGTCCGAGTCGAGAAGGCATGCACGATTGGCACACGCTGCCCGTCCGGCAGGTTCATGATCCGCGGCTGCCCCGCGGCCGCAAAGCGCTGCTCGGCGAACACGTCCTCGAACTGCACCTGGGCACGGCCATGTTCCTCGGCCAGCTCCCGGACTTCCCGGGCGGTGCATGCCCGGTAGCCGGATACCTCGTCGGCGGCTCGCCGCGTACGCCGCGCGATGTGAACCCGCACGGTGGCGCTGGCGTCCCGGCGGTGACTGCAGCGGAACTCGATCTCATGGAGTCCCGGCTCGGAGAGCCTCACCGACTCGCCCGTGCCCAGCCAGAACAGCACGACTTCCCGGGCGATACGAGAGCTCGGCGCCGCCAGACGGAGTTCGCTCGCCCCGACAGCCGCCGGCAGCATCACCAGTGCAATGAGAACGTGCCAGGCGCGCATGGGAGGTCCACCAGCCGGAATCCGCCGATAGGTTACACCATAGCCGAAGGGGCCGCCAACGCAGGCGGCTTCAGTTACGCTTGCCGCGACTGAGGCTGACGAACGCGCGCCGGTCGTGCATCTCGACAATGGCCTCTTTTTCGCAGATACCGATGATCTCCAGCCCCATCTGACCGGCTTCGCACACGGGCAGGCAGTCGTAGTCGTAGTTCCCCATGGTGCGCCACGCTTCCTCGAGCGAATTGCCCGGATGCAGGGATACGGCGGTGGGCTCTATCAGGTCCGCCACGCGGGGCATGGTCCCGGGCTCACGCGCACGGCTCCCCGCGCGGATCAGGCTGGCCAGCATCACGATACCGCGCAGCCCTCCCTCCTCATCGGTCACGGGGAAGGTCCGGTTTTCCGACTTCTGCACGAGCTGATCGATCTCGTCGATCCCTGCGTCCGCCGGCAGGGCCACGTAGTCCCTGTGCATGATGTCCCTCACGGTCAGGTCTTCCAGCAGCGCGAAGTCCATGCCCTGCCGCAACCGCTCTCCCTTGCGCACCAGCCAGCGAGTGAAGGCCGATTCGGGCTCGAAAAGCTCGGAGACCTTCAGGCTGATAACGCAGGCAATCATCAGCGGCGGCACCACGGAGTAGTTGTGGGCCAGCTCGAAGGACACCAGAATCGCCTGCAGAGGCGCGCGCATGACGGCTCCCATCACAGCGGCCATCCCCACGATCACGTATGCCGAGGAGTGAGCTACCTGCAGTCCGAACGTGTCCGAGAGGAGGCGCGCGAACACAGCCCCCAGCGCCGCGCCGGTGAACAGGGACGGTGCGAAGATGCCGCCGCTCTGCCGCGAGCCGAGGGCGACCGAACACAGGAAAGGCTTCAGCAGTATGAACAGCAGGAGCATCTTCACGGGGAACGCCGGCCGTTCCAGGAGCCGCTGGATCACGTCATGCCCGGTGCCCAGCAGTTCGGGTCGAAGGAAGCCGACCCCGCCGACGAGCAGCCCGCCCACCAGCGCCATGGCCCACCAGCGGGAGAGGAGGCGCCTCATCACGTCTTCGGTGGCGAACAGCAGCTTGATAAAATAGACCGCCGCGATGCCGCACAGCACCCCCAGCGCGATGAACAGCACGTAGTCCAGGACGGTGAAGCTGAACTGCTCGGCGGGGATGTAATACTCCGGGACGCCGCCCAGCACGGCGTGACGCGTCAGGACGGCCAGGAAAGCTGCTGCAATCAGGGGAAGCAGGGCAGCCGTGCTGGCGCTGCCGAGGATAAGCTCGGCGCTGAAGACGGCCCCCCCTATGGCCGCCCCGTACTTGGCCGCCAGGCCCGCGGCCGCGCCGGCGGCGACGAGAATGCGGATGTTGCCGACCCCCATCTTGAACCGGCTCCCCACCGCGCTGCCCACCGCGGCGCCCGTCTGCACCACCGGCCCCTCGACGCCCAGAGGCGCGCCCGCGCCGATACAGACGGCCGTGGCCAGCGCCTTCACGGCGATCACCCGCCGGCGTATGTAACCGCCACCGCGGCCGACGGCGCTCATCACCTGACTTATCCCGGTGCCGACCGCCTCCGGGGCGAGCCGGCGCAACGCGTACCCGACCCCAAGGAAGACCACCGGCGGCACAAGGATGAGCGCGTAGTGCCACGGCTCGGGCAGAACGCCGACTGCCTGGCCGATCCGAAAGAAGACGTTCCGGTTGAGAAAGGAGATCAGCCAGCCGATGAGCAACGCCATCAGGCCCGCGCCAATGCCGACGAAGCCGGCGAGGATGATGGTGACCCCCACGGCCGACGTCTCGGCCCGCGGGGGCACCAGCTTCCGGAACAGCCGTCGCACATAGTCCATCGGCCGGCCCGTGCAGAGCAATCCGGGGATCCACCGTCCGCAGATGGCGCAGACGGCTGCAGGCATCTACACGCGGATTATAGCAGAAGCTCAACGGCGGCCACAATATGCCCGGCCGGGCGCCCGGGTCAGCCGGTCCGGTAGCCGGCCTCCTCCAGCACCCGCTCCGTCGAGCGGCTGGCCGGGGAATCCTCGGGAAGCTCCAACAGGGAGCGACCTTCCCAGTCATACTGCTGCACTCGTTCGTCCGGCTCGATGCGTCCCAGGTACGTGGCACCGTCCACCTTCGGGAGGTGCTCCCGGGCCGCCTCGGAGAAACGGTAGTTCCCCACCAGGTACAGAGCGCCGACGCTGATGCCGATGGCATCGGCTATCTCGGCCAGCCGCCGGGCATTGCGGATGGCCTTTGCCGACGGATCGATGAGGACGAACACGTCATCGACCTCACTCACGACGCGGCGGTTCACGTGCTCCAGCCCGGCCGGGGAGTCCAGCAGCGTGTAGGAGTAGTTCTCCGCCAGGGCCGGCAGAAGGCCCTGCAGAACGTTGTTGGGCTGGCAGTAGCAGCCGCGCGTCCACTTCACGCCGAGTGTCACCAGATCGAAGTCCGCCGATTCGTAGAGGCAGTGCATGTTCAGCAGGTATTCCATCTTCTGGGCCAGCGGCATGGAGCCAAGCTCCTTGAAGCCGTCCGGCTTCTGCAGCCTGTAGAGCACGTCGGATATGGTGTTGATCCCCCGCTCGGCCAGATTCACCCCCAGCAGTTGAGCCAGGCTCTGGTCGGGGTCGGCGTCGATGAGCAGCGGCGCCGAAGGCAGATGGCGCGCGGCAAGCGCCGCAAACGTGCTCTTGCCGGCTCCGCCTCTCCCCGTGGCGACGATCATCTTTCCCATGGTGTTCTCCGTGACAGACCCACGCCCCACCGGCCCGGATGCCGCCGCTTCCTCGCCGTCGGCCGTGATGGAGGCCCCTGCGGGACAGACGCAGAACCTTCAACATATATGCAGGCCGGAGAATGCGCAACAGCCGGTCCGGGCACTACGGGCATCCCACCAGGCGTTCCTCCACACCCGCCCGTCGGGCTGCCCCCCGGATGCGCTCGCGGAGGCCCTCCAGGTACGCCTCGCGGGTGGCCTTGTGGTGGAAGATGCGGCTGTACCGGTCGTGCAGTTCCGGGAACTCGCGCCGCAGCAGCTGGCCCACCGAAGGCCAGACGCGGGGACGGGGGTTCAGGGCGTCCACCCAGATGACGTCCACTTCCGCCCCGGCGGCGCGGCCCAGCATGCCGTCCAGGGAATCCTCGTCGTCCGAGAGCCCCGGCAGCAACGGGCCGAACATCACTCCGGTCTCCAGTCCCTCCTCTGCGGCCTCGGCCAGCATCCGCCACCGCTCGTCCACCGGATCAGCACCCGGTTCCCATAGCTCTGCCATCCGCGGGTCGAGGGTGGTGACGGTCGTGGCCACCCGGGCCTGTCCGGGCCGGAGCACGTCCAGGTCGCGCAGAACGAGCGTGCTCTTGGTCAGTGCATTCACCTTGAAGCCGTGCTCGGTGAGGAGGGCGCAGCAGCGGCGCGTGAGTTCTCGTTCGCGCTCCAGGGGCTGCCATGCGTCACAGGCGCTGCTGACGAAGACGTCGCCGGGTTCGGCGCGCCCGAGCTGTTTCTGGAGGGCCTCGACCGCGTTGACCTTCACGTCCACGAACTGCCCCCACGGCTCCGGGTGCGGGTGGAAGCGCTGCATGAACCGGGCGTAGCAGTAGATACAGCCGTGCTGACAGCCGGTGTAGCAGTTCATGGAGTACTGCCCCAGCTTGCTCTTGTTGAGGAGGGTCTTGCACTCGACCTCCCGCACGGTCGGCCCGCCGCCTTCGCCTGTACGTTCCTCGCTCACCGCGCTACTCCGACGACATAGTGCTCAACAACCCAAGTATAGCCTATACAACGACTTGCGGATGCGCAAGGGCAACCAGCCGGGCGGGGCCGGGCGTGACGGCCTTTGAAGGGGCGGATGCGCCAGGCTATAATCGGGCTTTCGCGAACCCCTGCCCAGTTCCCCTGGAACCATGGACGCAATCGAGCTACACCCCGTCGGCGTCGTGCACCGGGAAGACGATTCGGCCGAAGCCGGGCGATGCACCATAGAGGTTCGTGCGGACTTGACCGACGCCATGCTCGGGCTCGAGCCGGGCGATCGGCTTCAGGTGCTTTTCTGGATGAGTCGCCTGGACGACTCGCACCGCCAAATCCTGCAGTGCCACCCGAGGGGCGATCGGTCCCGACCCGAACGCGGCGTGTTCGCCCTGCGCAGTCCCATGCGCCCGAACCCGATCGGCTCCACCCTCGTCGAGGTGAAACAAGTGCAGGGCAACCGGCTCGTCGTGGACGGGCTGGACGCGTTCGACGGCACGCCCGTGATCGACCTGAAGATCGCAGGCTGACCCCCGTCGGAGTCAAGGGGGCAGAGCGAATGAGGTTACCCGATGGGCAGCTACACCTACGGCCCCGTGGCCTCGCGGCGACTGGGGCGTTCCCTGGGCGTTGACCTGACGCCGGCCAAGACGTGCAACCTCAACTGCATCTACTGCCAGCTCGGCCCGACCGCGCAACCTACCATGGAGCGGCGCGAATATGTCCCCGTCGCCGACGTGGTGCGCGAGGTCCGCGACCGCCTCGAGGCTCTGTCGCCGCCCGACTACGTGACGCTGGCCGGTTCCGGTGAGCCGACGCTGCACAGCTGCTTCGGCCAGGTCGCGGGGCAGATAGGCCGACTGACGGATGTCCCCCTGGCTCTCCTGACCAACGGTGCCCTGATGTTCATGCCGGAAGTGCGCCGCGCCTGCGACTCACTCGACCTGGTTCTTCCTTCCCTGGACGCCGGGGACGAGGAGACGTTCCAGCGCATCAATCGGCCGCACCCCGAGCTGTCCCTGGAGACCGTAGTTCAGGGTCTCACCCGCCTGCGGCGGGAGTTCGCCGGGCAGGTCTGGCTCGAGGTACTCCTCGTCGAAGGTGTGAACTCCTCCGACGAGCAGGTGGGGCGGATCAAGAACTGCGTCGAGCGCATCCAGCCGCATCGTGTGCAGCTCAACGCGCCCGTGCGGCCGCCGGCGGAGGAGGTCGCCGTGCCCTCCTGGGAGAGGCTGGAGGAGATCCGCGATCTGCTGGGGCCCCGCGCTGAGATCATCGCACCCGTAGGCGACCTGGCTGCGTCCGCCGGGACCCGTGCCGAACGAGCGGAAGTGCTGGCCCTCCTGCGGCGACGGCCGTCCACGGTCGGCGACGTGGCGGTCGGGCTCGGCATTCACCCCAACGTCGCCGTCAAGCACCTCCAGGCGCTGTTGAACGCCGGGCAGGTCCGGCGGCGTCAGCGCCTCTACGAGACCTACTACGAGGCCGCATCCGACTGAGCCCCCGGCCCTTCCTGCGCGGAGAGCAGCTCGACCTCGCGGGGCTCCTTCACCGCCAGGAACAGCCAGAGCGTGCCGAGGACCGTCGGCACGAGGGTGAGCCCGATGCCGGTGCGCATGCCCACCACGTCCATCAGCGCCCCCGTGCCGAGCGGCACCAGGAAGATGAACGGGCTGAGAACCATGTTGCTCAGGGTGATGTGCGCGACGCGGCTGTCGTGGGGGCAGGTCTCGAAGAGCATGTTGACGTGCGAGACCCAGGAGGCGGCGAAGGCAGCGCCCATGAGCGCAAAGCAGATCGCACACGCGACGGGCCCGGCCGCCCAGTACGCCACGGCGATGGCCCCGCACTGCGCCAGTGCCCCCACGGCTATCCCCGCCTTGTGCCCCATCCGGTCGCCGAGCCGCCCCAGCACGGGCCCGGCAATCCCCTGCGCCAGGAAGAGGAACAGGCCGAAGGTGACCACCAGCGGGGCGGCGACCGCCCCGCCCTCCTCGCTCTTGAAGTGGACGGCCACGAAGGCCACGGCCCCGGCGCCCGTCGTCAGGATGATCCGCCCCACCAGGTAGCTGAGGTAATTCCTCTGCCGCAGAGACAGGCCGAAGCGGTGAAGCAGGTCCCGGACGCGCAGCCGCGGCGAGGGCGCCGAGACGGAGGCCGGCTCACGCACGGGGATCAGCATGGCCAGCCCGAGCAGGGAAAGCACCGCGGCAGCGATGAAGAGCGGCGGATAGCTCGGCAGGAATCCCAGCCATTCCTGGGCCCGCCCGGCGGCGACGGCGGCCACCGCCGCACCGAGCGCCGAGGCGCCGGCGATCAGGCCGATGGCCAACCCCCTGATCCGGCGGCGGAACAGCATCGCCTGCCAGTCGAACCACATCGGCACGGCCAGCCCCCCGCCCATTATGCGCACCGCGAAGAACGCCAGCACGAGGTAGCTGCACAGCCGCGGATGCTGCCGGGCGAGGATATACACGCTCGCCGCCATTCCGAGGTAGGCCGGCGTGCACGCGGACGCACTCCAGGGGATCAGGAAGCGCTTCGTGCGCTTGCGTCGGCCGAACAAGACCAGCCCGACCGGCTGCAGGAGGAACCATCCGGCCGAAGCGATGCTGAAAGATAGCCCGAGCATGATCTTGCCCGCGCCGAGATACTCCAGCAGAAGGGGCAGAGCGGTGACCGGGGCGACCAGGTTTATCGCCGTGCCGAAGAAGCCTTCGCACAGCGTGCATCGGACGACATTGCCGCGCTCTTCAGGATTCATGAGCACCCCGACGCCGACGGCGTCGCGCCGGCGTCTTACCCCGATCGCGCTCAGAAGCCCGCCGGGAGCTCCCTCGTGCGGATCTCTTCCACTACTCGCGCCACGAACTCGTCGACGGGCGAGGGACCCTCGTCCCCCCGGTCGTGGCTGCGCACGCTGACGGTGCCGTTCTCGACCTCGCGGTCCCCGACAATCAGAAGGTAGGGCACTTTCTCCACCGTGCCGGAGCGGACCTTGTAGCCCATGGTCTCGTTGCGATCGTCGACCGACGCCCGGACGGCCTCTCCCTCCAGCCGCGCCAGCACCTTCCGGGCGTACTCCACGTGATCGTCCGTGATGGGCAGAATGCGAACCTGCTCCGGGGCAAGCCAGACCGGGAACCAGCCGCCGAAATGCTCGATCAGGCCCCCGATGAACCGCTCCAGCGACCCGAGGATCGCCCGATGGACGATGACGCACTCGTGCTCCTTCCCGTCCTCGCCCACGTAGGCCACCTCGAAGCGCTTCGGCAGGTTGAGGTCCACCTGGATGGTCGGGCCCTGCCACTCGCGCCCGAGCGCATCCAACAGCTTGCAGTCTATCTTGGGCGCGTAGAACGCCCCTCCTCCCTCGTCCAGCTCGTAGTCTATGTCCTTCGCCTCCAGGGCGCGCCGCAGCGACTCGGTGGCGTCGTCCCACTCCTGCTCGCTGGCGGTCTCCAGGGACACCTCCGGGCGAGTGGCCAGGTACACCTCGTACTCGTAGCCGAACGTGGACATCATCTCGTCCACCATCTCCAGCACCTGCTCCACCTCGCCCTCGAGCTGCCCGGGGGTGCAGAAGATGTGGGCGTCGTCCTGGGTGAATCCCCGCACGCGGATCATCCCGTGCAGAACGCCGCTCAGCTCGTAACGGTACACCGTGCCCATCTCCGCATAGCGGACCGGCAGGTCGCGGTAAGAGCGGATCTGCGTCTGGAAGATCTTGATGTGCGCGGGGCAGTTCATCGGTTTCACCCGGTAGCGCTGCTCGTCGATCTCCAGCGGGGCGTACATCATGTCCTCGTATTTCGGGATGTGCCCGCTGCGCTCATAGACGCGCTCCGAGGCGATGTGCGGGGTGTAGACGAACTGGTAGCCGTGCTCCTCGTTCAACTCCCTGGAGTACTGCTCGATCACCCGCCGGAGGATGGCCCCCCGCGGGTGCCACAGGACAAGTCCCTGCCCGATCTCCTCGTCGAAGCTGAACAGGTCGAGTTCCTTCCCCAGCCGCCGGTGGTCCCGCTCCTCCGCCTTCCGGAGGCGCTCCAGGTGCTCTTCCAGCTCGGGCTCCGTGGCGAACGCCGTTCCGTAGATGCGCTGCATCTGAGGCCGGGAGGAGTCACCGCGCCAGTACGCTCCGGCCACATTGAGCAGCCGGAAGGCGCCCAGCTTGCCGGTGTGCGGCACGTGCGGCCCGCGGCACAGGTCAAGGAATCCCCCCGTCCTGTAGAGGGACACGATCCGCTCCTCTATCTCGTCCAGCAGCTCGACTTTGTAGGTCTGTCCCCGCTCCTCCATCAGTTCCCGGGCTTCTTCGACGGACATCTCCAGGCGCTCGAAGGGCTCTTCGCGGGCCGCAATCCGCCCCATTTCCTCCTCGATGCGCTCCAGGTCTTCCGAACTGATCGTCTCCGGCAGGTCGAAGTCGTAGTAGAAACCGTCCTCGATCGCCGGCCCGATGCCGAACCTGACGTCGTCGTAGAGCCGACCGACGGCGGCGGCCATCACGTGGCCCACGCTGTGCCGCATCAGTTCCAGGCCGTCGTCTGAGTCGACGGTGATGATCTCGAAGTCGGCGTCCTGGTCGAGCGGCACGTTCAGGTCCATGAGGACGCCGTCCACCCGGGCAGCGACGGCATCGCGCGCCAGACGCTTCCCGATCGAGCGGGCGACGTCCGCGGGAGTGACGCCGACGGGCTTCTTGATGACACTCCCGTCGGGCAAGGTCATGGAGATGTTCATGGGGGTTCCACCGCAACAGGAAACGGAAACGCACAGGGCAACGAGATGGCCCGCGGCGCCGCGGAAGACTGGAGTTTAGCACAACGCCGGCGCCGGAACAACGCGAGCCGTCTCAGCGCCAGGCATCACTCGGACGGCCGGCCGTCGGCTGCGCGGGCGGCCAGCCCGACCACCACGCCGCAGGCGAAGCCGCCCAGGTGCGCCCACCACGCGAGCCCCGGAACGTCGGCGATCGCATAGAGGAACTGAACCACGACCCACAAGGCCAGGTACGCCGGGGCGGGCACTTCTATCCGCACGTGACGCCACAGGAAGTAAAACCACCGGATCAGGAACCGGTTTCGTGGAAACAGGACGACGTACGCGCCCATGACCGCCGAGACCGCGCCGCTCGCGCCCACGGCCGGCTCCAGGGCGTGCGGGTTACCCGCCACGTGCGCCAGCGAGGCCACCACCGCACCCGCGAAGTAGAACAGAAGGAAACGCCACCAGCCCAGGCGCTCCTCCACGTTGTCGCCCGCGATGTAAAGGAAGTACATGTTTCCCAGAAGGTGGAAGAGCCCGCCGTGCATGAACATCGAGGTCAGGAGGGTGTGGAGCCGCCGCCCGGCCAGTATCTGAGTCGGGATCACGCCGAGCCGCCCGACCCACGCCTGAAAGCCGAAGATCACGGCACCGATCAGCACCGCCACGTTAAGCGCGATCAGCGTCGTCACCACGGGGGGAAAGAGCATCTGCGTGACGCCCGTCTCCACAGGAAGCCCGGTGAGGTACTGAAGCGCGAAGATGGTGGGAGAATCCTGGTCTATGAGCGCCGGTTCGTCCGCACCGCTCGTGGCGGCACGCCCGGGAAGGGGTTCCGCGCCGGCCTCCTCGAAGTGCCTCCGCACGGCCTCCAGCTCGCCGCGATCCAGGAACATGCCGGTGCACTGCGGGCAGAGATCCACCATGATCCCGGAGCCCGGGGTCAGCTCGCATTCGTACAGGTGGCTGGCACACGAAGAGCAGCGGTAGCCCTTCCTCACGCCGTCTGCCAGGGATCCGCCGCTGACCCGATCGTGGAACCTGAGCCC
>JASFTU010000027.1:0-10451 GCA_050050635.1 Candidatus Brocadiaceae bacterium | reverse complement strand
CAACTCGAAGTGGTCCCCGGCGCGCCACACACAGGGGTCCTCGACGTGCCCTCGACCCTCGAGGCGAAGCACCGGCCCGTCGCTGATGCGCTCGAAAGGCCCATCCGGGCCGTCCGCCACGGCCGCGCCGATGCGCAGGCCGTCCGGCGTGTTCGACCGGTAGAGCAGCAGGATGCGCCGGTCCTCGAGGACGCACGGCGCGGGGTTCGTCACGACGAAGCCGTCCCACTTGCCCGGTCGGGGGCACAGGACCGGCTCGGGGCTCCGGCGCCACGGGCCGAACACGGAGTGCGCGGTGGCCAGGCCGATGCGGATGTTGGCGTAGGACTCGTCCGGCGCCGAGGTCAGGCCCGGCCTCAGCTCACGGGCCGACGGCTGAGGGCCCGCATAGGTCGAACCGATGTAGAACAGCAGGTAGATGCCGCCGCAGCGGTGGATGGTCGGGTTGTGCGTCATTCGCCCGTCCCAGTGCTCCGGGCCCCGGGCGGGCAGCACGACCTCCCGGAAGGCGTACGGGCCGCCCGGCGCGTCGGCGACCGCCCGTACCACCTCCGAACGGGTCCTGTAACCGTCGAAGAACGGCAGCCGACGCGGCCAGCGCGAGGCGAACATGTGGTAGCGCCCGTCCTCCCCCCGAACCACCGATCCACCCCACACCCAATGGCCGTCCATTGCGAACCCGCCGTCCCGAGGCGCCGGCAGCAACCGGTCTGCGAATCCCACGTATGACACCCTTTCCCGTTTGAGAGCACGTGCATGCTACCGGCCGGGTTGCAGGGGGGCAACGCGTCCCGGGGCCCGGCGCCTTCCATCCCGCACCACCTTCCGTTATGATTGCCGCACTCGATCCTTCAGCAGGAGACTGCCCATGGAATACGTGGCGATCTTCCACGCGAACCTGAACTACGCGTTCCTCGAGCCGTACTTCTTCGAGCGCACCATCCGCGCCTCCTATGAGACCATCATCGACGTGTTCCGCGAGCGCTGCCCGGAGGCGAAGTACGTGTTCGAGGCATCCGGCTATACCATCGAGCACATGGGCCGGGTCTGCCCCGACGTGCTGGAGAAGCTGAAGGATGCCATCGAGGGGGGACAGTGCGAGTTCATGGGCTCCCCCTACGCGCATCCCATCCTGGCCAACATCCCCGAGGAGGACGGTCGCTGGGCGAACGAGTTCGCCATGCGCATCTACGAGGAGTATCTGGGCTTCCGCCCCGAGAGCGGCTGGAACCCGGAGTGCACCTGGCGCCAGTACGTGCCGAGGACCTTCCGGGACGTCGGCTACAAGTACCTGACGCTCGACTTCGAGAGCTACAAGACCTCCACCGACCGGGAGTACGGCTGGGTCGAGCGCAACCGTGGCCGCAACATCTACTGGGGCGGCCACCTGCCGTGGTACGACCTGGACCCGGACGATCCCGCCCTGCACAAGCCCTTCCGCGACGTGGTGCCCGGGCTGGGCGGCATGTGCCGCTCCGACAGGCTGGCCGGCCGGACGCTCAGCTACTTCCTGGAGAATACACCCCTGGACGCCTACCTGGAGAACCTCCGCTACTGGTCCGGCACGAAGGACGAGGGCTCGCTGATCATCGTGGCCGACGACGCCGAGTACTGCGGCACACGCGGCTACTACGACATCAAGCACTACTCGGACTACTCCAAGCGGTTCCGCGTGATGCCCAACGCGGCGGAACTGCTGGAGGAGATGGTGAAGGGAGTCCTGGAAGTCGGCCCCATGATCACCTTCAAGGAGGCATGCGAGAAGGAGCCCGTGGACGCGCCCTTCTTTGCCGAAGACGGTATGGCGTGGCACCGCACCTACGCCGAGGTCTGGGGCAACACGCCCGAGGCGAAGCGCTTCGACCCGCAACTGGACATCATCCGCAACGACTACAAGCAGAACGTCCAGTCCATCGCCGAGTCCGACGAGCGATACGAGCCGCTCGTGGAGGAGTTCTGGTTCCACCTGACCAACGCGGCAAACTCCGACGGCCGCTGGCCGCCGCCCCCCCGCACGACGAGCCCCCATCACCGCGAGTGGGTCGAGCGGGAGATCCGCCGGGCGCGCGAGGCGCTCAACCGGCTCGAGCGGGCCGTCGGCCCGGAGGCCGTGGTGATCGAGGAGGCGGAGAGGGTCAGCGCCGGCGGTGCGGAGCCGAAGGCCGAGGAGGGCGTGCCCATGCCCGACCTGACCGGACTCAACTGGCAGGAGCTCCAGGACGAACTCTACAGAGCCTGGGACCTGCACAACGACCCGGAGACGCGCGAGGAGGGCGACCAGAGGATCCGCGCGATCTACGAGGAGTACGCCCGCCGCGGCGTGACCGACGTGGTTCCGCCGCGGCTCTGAGGCCCCACCTCCGGTTGTCCGGCGGGCAGGCACGGGCGCCTGCCCCTACAGGAGAAGGTGGGTCGCCGTCTCAAGCAAGCGTCCGCCTGACCTTCACTCGGCGGCGTCCAGTTGCCGGATAATGGCCCGCACGACTTCCTCGACCGACATCTCCGTGGTGTCGATGAGACGCGTCGCCTCGAGCCGGCGTGTCTGGCGGAGCCGGTGGCATGCGTGCTCGATGGTGCCCGTCACCCGCCGCCTGCGCGGCCACCGACGCCGCAGCACGCCTTCCTCGCACACGAGGGTGAAGGAGAAGAAGGAGAAGCGCAGGTCGTGGAGAGGGTCGAGGAGCCGGTCGATGATGTCCTGTTCGTGCAGGACCCAACAGAGCACCACGTGCTGGAAGCCCGCTTCGAGGAAGTTCCGCAACACGGCGCTCACGTTCCGCTCGATCATGGGGATGGTGGTGGCGTCGGCTCGGAAGGGATTCATCTTGCACCACAGGTCGTCCGCCTCCAGGCAGATGGAGTCCGGCAGGCTCCGGTAGAGCAGCTCGCAGGTGACCGTCTTCCCGACCCCCGGCGCGCCGCCCATGAAGATCAGTTTCTGTCCCTCGCTCATGCCCGCGCCCGCAGCAAGTGTCTCATCCCGCGCGATGGCGATCCGTGTCGCTCCAACCGCAGCAGCGTAGCGATCCGGACCGGTGCGTCAAGGGGATTCATGGCCAACCGGTCAGGTAGGGAAGCTCTGCGCTGCTGCCCAGGAGGTCCACCTGCCGCGCGGCGACGGCACACTGCGGACCGTCCCCTGCGGGTGGACGACCCGGTTCCCGAGCGTTCCGTGGTCGACACCGCAGTCCTGGCGAAGGGACCAGAACGCCTTGAAACCGCGCTGAGGCGGACATATCATACTCAACCGCCGGCCAGACCTCGAAGCCGGTCCGGGCAGGACCGGCATACACTGCAGCGGGCATACACGCCGTCCTCCTTGGGCACCACCCGATGCGCCGATTCGATCAAGTTCTCCTCGTGGCCAACCCCACCAGCGGGCTGGGCAAGGCCCGGCGCTGGGTCGATCGAGTGGCCGGCATACTCCGGCCCCTCAGCACGGGACCGGTTCGCGTGGTGCGCACCCGCGACGCCGGAGACGGGCGGCGTGCTGTCTCGGGCCTGGAGGCGCCCAACGCCCTCGCCGTCGCATTCGGCGGCGACGGGACCTTCAACGAGTTGCTCAACGGCGCGGACCTGGGACGCTGCACGCTGGCCATCGTCCCGGCCGGCACCGGCAACGTGCTGGCGAAGGAACTGGGCATGAGCCGACGGCCGTCCAGTGCGGCGCGCCAGCTCATCAACGGTCGCCGGGCGGCCCTGGACGTGGGGCTGTGCAACGGGCGGCGCTTCGTCAGCGTGTTCGGTGCCGGACTGGACGGCCGGGCCGTCCAGCTCGTGCACGAGGGCAGGGGCGGCGGGCTCACGCAGATCCATTACATTCCCCACGTTATCCGCAGCCTGGTGGAGGCGCACGGCTTCCGCATAGAGGTGGAGGCGGACGGCAGGCGTCTGACGGAGGGGGCCTGCCAGGTCTCCGTGGGCAACACCCACAGCTACGGCGGACCGATGGAGATGACGCCGGCGGCGAACCCGAGCGACGGGTTGCTCGACGTAATGTGCCTCCGTCTGCGCAACGTGGAGCAGGCCGTCGGCCTCACCGCGCGCGCCCTCCTCAGGGCACTCCATCGCGCCAACAGGTCAGCGACCTATACCCGGGCTCGACGCATTCGGGTGAGCGCCGGGGGTGGGGAAGTGCCCTACGAGGTCGATGGCGAAGCGGCCGGCTTCCTGCCCGCCGAAATAGGGGTGGTCCCGGCGGCCGCGCACATACTGGCGCCGCGAAGCTTCGCACCCCGGCGGACGCCCGTGCCACCCGTGGGCGGCAGGGAGACCGGTTGACCGACGCGGGGAGCGACCCGCCCCAACACCAAACGGACGCGAGATCGAGGCAGGAAATGGACTGGTCCGACTGGGACTGGCTTCTGGATGCGGCGCTCGCCGAGGACGCCGCCGAACGCGATGCCACCACGGGGGCACTCGTGGACCCGGACCTGGAGGCCCGCGCGGAGGTGCGGGCCCGAGAGCCGGGCATCGTCTGCGGGCTGCCCCTTGCGGGCAGGTTGGTGGAACGCTTCGGTGGGGAAGGGGTGTTCGACGCGCGGACTGGTGACGGCGACCCCGTGCAGGAGGGGACGGTTCTGGCCGCCCTCCGCGGACCCGCCGCGTCCATCCTGGCCGTGGAGCGGACCATGCTGAACTTCCTGCAGAGGCTGAGCGGCGTGGCCACCCTGACGGCCCGCTTCGTCCGGGAAGTGGAGGGCACCGGTGCGCGCATCTACGACACCCGCAAGACGACCCCGGGTTGGCGCGAGCTGGAGAAATACGCCGTCCGCTGCGGCGGGGGCCGCAACCACAGGATGCACCTGGCGGGCGCAGTGCTGATCAAGGACAACCACCTGGCTCTGCTGCGTGAGGACGGGGCGCGAGCGGGGGTCGAGGCGGCCCGGCGCGCCCATCCGGACCTGACCATCGAGGTGGAGGTGGACACGCTGGAGCAGCTCGAATCCGTCCTGCCGGCCCGCCCCGACATCGTGCTGCTGGACAACATGACGCCGGAGCAGGTCCGCCGGGCCGCGCAACTGGTGGGCGAACGCGGGGGCGGGTCCGCACCCCTGCTGGAAGCGAGCGGCGGCATCACCCTGGAGAACGTCGCGGCGTATGCGGAGGCCGGGGCGGACCGGATCGCGGTCGGCGCACTCACCCACTCCGCCCCCGCACTGGACATCTCCCTGGAGTTCAGTCGCTGAGCCGGCTCAGGCCAGGACCTCCTGGGCGGCACGCAGACCGGCGCCGGGCTCCAGCTCGCATCCGGCGTCCCTCAGCGCTCTCTCGAGCGTCCCGATCGCCACCAGCAGATCCTCTTCGCTCACGTAGCCCATGTGGCCGATGCGTATGATCCTGCCCTTCAGGTGGGCCTGCCCGCCGGCCAGTTGCACGCCGTGCTCGTCGCGCATGCGGTTGACCAGCTCGCCCGTGTCGATGCCGTCCGGCCCATAAACGGCGGTGACGCCGTTGACCGGATTGTCCGCCACAAGCTCCAGCCCCATGGCCGCTGCCGCCGCCCGTGTGGCCTCGGCCAGGCGGGCGTGGCGCGCATAAACCTGCTCGAGTCCTTCGGCAAACATCATCTCCAGCGCCTTCCGCAGGCCGCGCACCAGCGAGACCGCCGCCGTGAAGGGCGTGGTTGTCTTGCCCCAGCTCTTCTTCATCAGTCGCAGGTCGAGGTAGTAGCGCGGGGAGGTGCATGCCTCCACGACGTCCCACGTCCTGGGCGAAACGGCGATGAAGCCCAGCCCGGGCGGCGTCATGCAGCCCTTCTGCGAGCCGCTGACCACGATGTCCACGCCCCATCCGTCCATCCGGCAGGGATGCACCCCGACGCCGGTGATGGCGTCGATCGCCAGGAGGGTATCGCTCTGCCGCGTGACGGCGGCCACGGCTTCCACGTCCGTGAGGGCACCCGTGGAGGTCTCGGACTGAGTGATGTACATCGCCCGGGCATCCGGATGTTCGCCCAGGACCGCCTTCACCTGCTCCGCAGTCAGGGACTCGCCCCATTCGAGCTCCACGTTGACGACCGCGCAGCCGTAGGCTTCGCACAGCTCGGCCCAGCGCTGTCCGAACTTGCCGGCCGGCGCGCAGATAGCCTTCTCACCGGGCGAGCAGACGTTGGCCACGGCGGCCTCCATCGCGGCCGTGCCGCTGCCCATGATGGTGTAGACGTCCTGTTCGGTGCCGAACAGCTTCTTCAGGCCCTCGGTGGTCTCCTCGAGTATGCGGGAGAACTCGGCCGTGCGGTGGTGGATCATGGGTGCCGCCTCGGCCAGCAGGACCTCGTGCGGCACCATGGTGGGACCGGGCGTGAACATGTAGTTCTTCTTCACACTGCTCTCCTGAGTGCAGTTAGAAACGCGCATTATAAGCACGCGCGAATCCGCCCGCAAGGCGTGGCCCTCACCCTGAGGTCGGCGCCAGCAGCGTTCCCAGGGCGAGGTAAACACAGATGCAAAACAGGTCGTTCAGCATGGTGATGAATGGACCCGAACTGACCGCAGGGTCGATGCCCACGGCATTGAATGCCAGGGGGAAGATCATCCCCAGCATCCCGGCAAACACGATGGCCACCCCCACGGCCAGACCCACCGCCAGCATGGTGCTCGCCCCTGCGCCGACCACCAGGGCCCCCAGCACTCCGGCGGCCAGAGCGCACGCGATCGCCAGCAGGGCCGTGATGACGAACTGCTTGCCCAGGAAGCGGACGACGCGTGAGCGCCGGATCGTCCCCAGTGCGAGGCCACGCACCATGATGGTCGAGCCCTGTATGGCCACCTGGCCCCCCATCAAGGGTATCAGGGGGAGAAAGAACGACAGCTCCATGACCCATCTCTCGTCGACAAACCGGCTGACCACGAAGGCGATGAACAGACCGTCCAGAACCGACAGGAGCAACCAGGGCAGTCGGAGACGCGTGCTCCGGTAAACGCTGGCGTGCACCGGGTCCCGCTCGCCGGTCCCCGCCAGCCGGTACATGTCCTCGTCCATCTCCTGTTCGGCGGCTTCCAGGATGTCGTCCACCGTCACCACGCCGACCATCCGGCCGGCTCCATCCACGACCGGGATGACGTGCAGGTCATACCGGGTGGCGGCCCGAACCAGATCCTCCTGGTCCGTGTCCGGAGTGACCTCCACGGGGATTTCCTCCATCAGCTCGCCCACCAGCGCCTCCGGCGGAGCGAAGACGAGCCTGTGCAACGGCAGATGCCCTCTGAGTACATCTGCCTCCCCGGCAACGAACAGGTCGGCGACCGTCTCCGCTTCCCTGCTCCGCTGCGTGACCTGTATGGCTTCCCGCGCCGTCAGGCTCCCATGCAGCAGAACGAACTCGGTGGTCATCAGGCCGCCGGCCGAGTCCGGCGGGTAGGTGAGCAGCCGTTCGGCGGTGGCAGCCTGCTCCTCGGGGAACCGCTCCAGGAGGGCTTCGGCCTGTTCCTGAGGCAGCACCTCGAGGACGTCTACCACCTCGTCGGGCTCCATCTGCTCGACGGCCGCCTGCACGCGGCGGGGCACGGAATCTGCCAGGGCTCTCACCGTGCCTTTGTCCAGCTCCCCGAGGACTTCGGCCTGGGCCTCGACCGTGAGGACGCGGAAGGCGGCCGCCTGCTGCTGCTCAGCCAGCTCCCCCAACAGGACCGCGACGTCGGCGGCAGGAAGCTCCCCCAGCAGGCTCCCCACCTCCTCCAGCCGTCCTTCCTCGAGGCGGTCTTTGACTGCTTCGAGGAACTCCTCGGCCCCCTTCTCTCTCTCAGGACCGATGTCCGCTGTCGGATCGGCGTGCACGGACGATTCCCCCGGGCGCGGTCAGAGGAACACGGGAAGAGCAAACGGGCGGCAACCCACGGAGGGATTATAGCGACCACACCGGGGAAATCAAAACCCTCCCGCGGCTTGGAGCCCGACACCGGCGCACCTATAATGCGGGCCGACCCACTGCCCACTGTGCCAGGGAGCCGATCACGCTGCGAAAGACCTCAAGCTTCCACGAAGGCGCCCTTCTGCTGTTGGGGCTCGTCCTGCTCTACAGGCCGGTTGCATGCGGCCTCTTGCCGGAGATGGGCCTCGAGGCGCTGTTCGGCCTGCTTCTGCTCACGGCCGGGTTGCTCTGGCTGTGCAGCGAAGCGCTCAACGGAGAACTCAGCGTCCGCTTCGGCCTGCCCGAGGGGCTGTTCGTCGCCTTCCTCCTGGCGGCACTCGCCTCGTCGCTGCTGGCCGAGAACTGGTTCGCGGGCCTGCGGCGGACGCTCTTATTCGGCGGCTACGGTCTGACAGCGTTCCTGGTGCTGCAGATTGCGCGCGGCCCGGGGAGGCGTCGGTTCCTGCTGGTCTGCTTCCTGGCGACGGGGGTGGCATTGGCCGCCTACGCGCTCTGGCACCGCGTGCTGTACCTTCCCGCCCTGCGGGGATGGGTCGAGCGCGATCCGCTTCTGTTCCGGGCGGCACTCGGGACTTCCGGGGCAGGGCTCGGCGAACTGAAGGGATGGGTTGGGTCCGGGCGGGCGTTCGGCAACTTCATCGGGCCCAATCAACTGGCCGGCTTCCTGCTGCTGACGGTCTTCCCCCTGCTCGGCCTCGTCGCACGGCGCATCCGGCAAGCCCGGCCCGGTGGTTCACCGCTCGCACCCGCCGCCCTCGTGCCCGTTCTGGCAGTCGTGGCCACGGCCCTGTGGCTGACGCGTTCCAACGGAGCGTTGATCGCGTTTGGGGTGGGCGCCGTCCTCTTCGCCTTGATCGCTTCACACGCGTCGGCCCGGGGGACTGCTCTGAAACTGGCTGCGGGGCTGGTCGCTGTAGCGCTGCTCCTGGTGGCAGCCGGAGAATCCGGAGCACTCGCGGGATGGGAGCGGCTTGCTGACTCCTTTGCCGCCCGGGTGCAGTACTGGCAGACCAGCGTGCGGATCGCTCTGGAGAGGCCGTTGCTCGGAGTCGGACCCGGCTCGTGGGCCGACTGGTACGCGCAGCTCATGGAGCCCGAGTTCCAGGAGACCAGGGCCGCCCACAGCGCCTACGTCCAGATCTGGGCGGAGACCGGCTTCGTGGGCCTGCTGCTGATCGTGGCCTTCTGGGCGAGCATCTTCTGGCGGGCGGCCAGCGGGACGGGGCAACGGGAGGCGGTGTCCGGTCCGGAGCAAGAGCAGCAGGGAGGCCCGTCTCGGCCATTCGTGCTCGTTGCGGCGCCGTGCCTGGCGGCCGTCGGGCTGGCACTCGACTACGCGGCCGCCGGCACCCTCTGTCCTCCTCCCGTGCTGTCGCCGGACCGCCTGACCTCCCACCCCCTGTCGCCCTACCTGCTGGTCTTTGCCGTGTGGGCGCTCTGTTTCTTCCTCCTCTACGGGCCGCTCGAGCCGACGGAGGGGCCGGAGAACCACGAGGCGGACGAAGCGGGAGCACGGCGTGGGCGGTACATGGTCGCCGGACTGGCTGGCGGGCTGGGCGCGTTCCTGGTGCACAGCGCCGGCGAGTTCACCTTGCTGACGCCGGCCATCGGCTGCGGAGCAGCGACGATCGGCGCGCTGCTTGTCCTCGAGACCGGTCCGCCACGACTGCACCGTGCGCCGCTCTCAGCGTTGGCCGCCATGGGCGTCCTTGCCCTCGGCGTGCTCTTGCTGGCCCCCTGGGGGCTCCTCGTTACCCCGGCGGCGCTCACCTACAGTCGCAGCGAGAAGACAGCGGAGAGCCTGCGCATCGCCGCCCTGAAAGGCGAGCTATCCCCGACAACAGGACGGGACAGGCTGCGCGGCAGGGCTGTTACCTGCGAGTTCGGGCGGATGTGCATGGCCGTCCCCTGGGAGGACGAGGCCTGGCACAGGCTGGGCGCCTGGTTGATCGAGTGGCACGGCATCGGAACCGAGAAGGAGGACCTCACGATGGCCGAGAAAGCGTTGACCCGGGCGAGTGAGCTGAGTCCCTTGCACAGCGCGCACTGGACCGTCCTGGGCCGCCTGTACGGACGGGTGGGAGACGCGGCGCTGGCGGCGGCCGCCTATCACCGAGCCGCCCGGCTCCGCCCCTCCCTGCCGGAGAACTGGTACAGGTTCGCCGTTTCGGCCGAGCGCGCCGGCATACTCCCCGGGGAACGCTGCGCCGCGCTGGCACGCGCAACGGAGCTGATCGGCCGACAACGGCACGATCGGAACCGCGTCCTCGGACCGCCCCTCGAACTGCTGCACGCGTGGGCCGAACTGGCCGAGATACCCCTGCGGCATGCGCTCCTGGACATGTGGGCGGAGCGGTGGCACGCCGCCGGCCGGGAGCCCGCCTGGAAGGAAGCCGGCCTCAGCGACAGGCTGCTGTTCGCACTCCGCACGGGTGGGGTGGACGCCGACCTCCTCCTGCGCCGCCCCGACAGCCTCATCCCCCTCCTGTGGGAGACGGCGCCGCCCGAGGCGCGGCTGACGCTGCTGCTTCGCGCTGCGATTGACCTGCGGCCCGGGGCGGGGAGGCTCCCCGCCCGT
>JASFTU010000026.1:0-10700 GCA_050050635.1 Candidatus Brocadiaceae bacterium | reverse complement strand
CATCTGGTGCCGCGAGCAGCTCCACGGCATCAACCCCGATCTGCTCTTCAACATGTTCGTGATCGAGATCGGGACTTGGTTCTGTGAGGGGATTGCGCGCGGGCTCGGCCTCCCCGACCTGCCCATCGTCAACTTCTGCGAGCATACGTACTACAGCGTGGGGTACGATCCGGACTGGCTGGCGAGGACCCACCAGCGCTATCGCGATTGGGGCGCCAACGTGCTGCAGGGCAGCGCGCTCTGGGACATCCACTTCCCGCCCACGAAGCCGGGCTTTCTGGCGGCGCACGCATACAACCTGGCGGTCAAGAACGAGGGCTGGTGGTACTGGCCGGGCGATCAGCTCTACCGCGACTATGGCTCGCGCCACGCTTACCTGGACACGCCCGCGTACTTCGAGGACTACTGGCAGGCGTGCGGGCGAGCGAATCGGGAGATACAGGCGACCATGGCAGCCCCGGGCCGCAACAGTCCACTGGACGCCTTCGAGGTGGTGCCGTGGAAGGGGAAGATAAAGCGCGGCGTGCCGGAGACGCCCGAGGACATCATGCGCAAGCAGGCCGAGCCCAGCCTCCCCATTCGCGTCGCCGCGCCCGGCGTTCTCTACTTTGCGGTGCCCGAGCGCGCGGAGAGCTTCGACATGCTGGTGCAAGCTCGCGGTGACGACAACGCCGCCGTCGTCACGGTCCGGGACTCTGACGGCACCACGTGTGCCGAGGCTCACGGCGAGCTCGACGAGCCGGAGACGCTGCACGTCGAGGTGACCGGGCCCGGCACGTGGTCGGTGCAGATCGCTCCTGTCGGCGGCACGCCGCTTACCGACGTGGGCCTCCGCTTCGAGAACATGCCCACTATGCTCAGCCCGGACGCGCCGAGCCTGCTCGTGCCTCCGGCGAAGAAGCCGGGCCTCATAGGGCACTGGGGGATGGACGAGGGCGACGGCAGCATAGTGGCCGACATATCGCAGGCGCCCGCCTACAACGGGAGGCTCCGCGACGCCCAATGGTCGGACGGCAAGGTCGGCAAGTGCCTGATGTTCGATGGGAAGCGCGGCCAGGTCCTCATCCCGGCCGAGTACTCGTATCACAACTTGAGGCAGTTCACCCTCTCGGCGTGGGTGAAGCTGGCGGGCATGCCCGTGCAGCGCAACGGTCACAGCATCGTCAACAAAGGGCCGGAGGCCCCCGTCCAGCACTTCTGGTGGTGGATCGGCTACCCCCCGAACCATGCGCTCATCCTCGAGATGGGCAGCGAAGCCCACCGATGGGGCGCCGGTTTCTCCAGCCAGCCGCTCGAGTGGGAGCTCGGGAAGTGGTACCACCTCGCGTCGGCGTTCGACTGCGACGGGGCGAAGTCCACCGTGACGCACTACCGCGACGGCGAGGTCGTTGGCGCTGCCACTCGGGACGAGGTGTTCCACTCGGGCAGCTCGGACCTGAAGATCGGCACCTACGGCGGCCTGCACTGGATGCACGGGTGCATTGATGAGGTCAAGCTGTGGGACCGCGTGTTGACTGCTGCCGAAGTGCGCGCGGAGTACACCGGGGCGCAGGCCCGGTGAGCCACGGGACGGATCAGATATGAAACTCTCCCTGTTGAAAGCACGGCGGTTGGCCATTCACTGCCAGGGACTCGATGGGCGGTGGAAGCTGCCCACGGGTAAGGAGGGCGCCGCCCGGGCCATCGAGCGCCTCGGCTACGTGCAGATCGACACCATCGCCGTCGTCGAGCGCGCGCACCACCACATCATCTGGCCGCGCTGCCCCGACTACACGCCCGAGATGCTGCACGAGCTCCAGGCCGCGGACCGGCGCGTGTTCGAGGGGCACACGCGCTGCGCGGCGTATTTGCCCATGAGCGACTACCGCTACTACCTGCCGGGCAAGCGCGCCTACGCCGGGAGCAAGCGAGCGCAGAGCTTCATGAAACAGAACGCGCGGCTCGTGGAGCACGTGCGCGGCCGGATCCGGGACGAGGGCCCGCTCGGCTCGGCCGACTTCGAGGCTCCCCCGGGCAGGCGGGGCTCGTGGTGGGACTGGAAGCCCGCCAAGCGGGCGCTGGAGATACTGCTGCACGCCGGCGAGCTCATGGTGGCCGAGCGGCGCAACTTCCAGCGCATGTACGACCTCACGGAGCGCGTCCTCCCGCCCGGCATTGACACGACGCCTCCTGATCCGGAGCAGATGGCGCGGTTCGTCATCCGGCGCGTGCTCTCCGCCCGTGGCTTCGCGCGCGCCGGTGACATCCGCTGGGGCTGGCGGCCGCCGCAGGGGCTCGATGGGGCCATGGAGGACATGACGCGGGCGGGCGAGGTGACGCCGGTCCAGGTCGCGGACCTGGAGGGCCAGCACTATGCGTTGACGGAGACCCTGGACGCCGCCTCCCGCCTCCGCCGCCCCGGCCGTCTGCACATCCTCTCTCCGTTCGACAGCCTCGTCATACATCGCCGCCGGCTGTATGAGCTGTTCGGCTTCGAGTGCAAGCTCGAGTGCTACATGCCCGCCGCCAAGCGCCGCTGGGGCTACTTCTGCCTCCCCATCCTCTGGCGCCACGAGTTCGTCGGGCGCCTGGACGCCAAGGCCGACCGCAAGGGGCGGACGCTCATCGTGAGGCGGCTGATGTTAGAGCCGGACTTCAAGGACCACGATGCGGTGCTCGAGCCGCTGGCCGACGGGCTCCGCGCCTTCGCCGCCTTCAACCAATGCGACGCGGTTACCATCGAGGAGACCACGCCGCGAAAGGTGCGGCCGGTGCTGAGGCGCGAGCTCGAAGCGTGAAGACCTCCCCGCCAGGCCGCTCGTCACGAGGTGGACCTGATGAAGATCACGGACATCACAGTGTGCCCGGTCTGGGTCGGGCACAGGAACCAGTGCGTCGTCAAGGTGGAGACGGACGAGGGGATTGGGGGCTTGGGGGAGGCAGGACTGTCCGGCCGGGAGCTCGCGGTGGCCGGCGCGGTGCAGCACTACCGGGAGTTCCTCGTCGGCCGGGATCCGATGCGCCGCGGCGCGCTGTGGCAGGAGATGTATCGCAGCCAGTACTTCGAGGGCGGGCGGGTGCTCACGGCGGCAATCTCCGCCATTGACATCGCCCTCCACGACATCGCGGGCAAGGCGCTCGGCGTACCCGTGTATCAGCTCCTCGGCGGCAGGCAGCGAGATCGGGTGCCCTGCTTCGCCACGACCGGCGGCGGCAGCGTGGAGCAGCTCATCGAGAACGTCCAGGATCTCATCGAGCAGGGCTGGAGCGTCATCCGCACTGGCGCTGCCCGTCCGGACGCGGGCGAAGGCGCCGACATCTTCGAGCCCCGCGAGTCCATCGCCCTGACGGCCGAGTGGCTGACGCGGCTGCGCGAGGCCGTCGGATCGAGCATCGTGCTGGGCATCGACTACCACCATCGGCTGAACGTCGCCGAGGCCGCGTCCTTCTGCCAGCGAATGCCCCGGGGCACGCTCGACTTCCTCGAGGAGCCCATCCGCGACGAGACGCCGGATGCCTACGCGTCTCTGCGGTCGCTGACCGACGTGCCGCTGGCCATCGGTGAGGAGATGCCGAGCAAGTGGGCCTTCGTGCCGTACATCGAGCGCGGGCTCACCAACTTCGTGCGGCTGGACATCTGCAACGTGGGGGGATTCACGGAGGCGATGAAGGTGGCCGGGTGGGCCGAGGCCCATTACATCGACCTCATGCCGCACAACCCCCTCGGCCCCATCTGCACGGCGGCGAGCATCCACCTGGCAGCGGCGGTCCCGAACTTCGCCTGGCTCGAGGAGAGCCGGCGGCGGCACGATGAGGCCCTGTTCCCCGTTCAGCCGGCGCTCGATGGCACGGCATACCCGGTCCCAGAGGCGCCCGGGCTCGGGGTCGAGTTCGACGAGGAGCTTGCGGGCAAGCAGGAGTTCAAGTTCTGGGAGGCGCCGCATCTGCGCCGCCGCGATGGCTCGCACACCAACTGGTAGCCGAGGGGGCGCGAAGGCCCGATTGGGCGTACCTGGAATACACACGGCGGGGGTCGCAGGCCCATGTCGGACAGCATGCAGAAGGGGAGAACGCAACCATGGAACGGAATCGTGACTCATCGCAGGCGGGGCCGCGGAGGTCCTCGCGCCGCGAGTTTCTGAAGCTGGGCGGGAAGGTCGCCGCGACGTCCGCGCTCGCGGGCGTGGCCATTCCGGCGGTGCATTCTCAGGACGACGGCACGATCCGCCTCGCCATCGTCGGCAGCGGCAACCGGGGCAGCGGGGCGGTGCGAAACGCCCTGTCGGTCCCCGGCGGCAATACCAAGCTGTACGCCATGGCCGATCTGTTTGAGGACAAGCTCAACAAATCGTACAAGGCCCTCAGCGAGCGGCATCCCGACAAGGTCGAGGTCCCTCCCGAGCGGCAGTTCCTCGGCTTCGACGCGTACAGGAAGGCCATCGACTGCCTCCGCCCGGGCTCGGGCGACGTGGCGCTGCTCACCACGCACGCCGGCTTCCGCCGGGTGCACTTCGACTACGCCGTCGAGAAAGGCGTCCACGTCTTCATGGAGAAGTCCTTCGCCCCCGATCCGGGCGGCCTGCAGCGGATGATCCGCGCGGGCGAGAGGGCCAACGAGAAGAATCTCAAGGTCGGCTGCGGGCTCATGTGTCGCCACTCAGTGGCGCGGCAGGCGCTCATCCGGAAGATGCGGGACGGCGACATCGGCGACGTCCTACTCGTTCGCGCCTACCGTATGGGCGGCGGGGGGCGCCTCGGCCCGCGGAAGTCCGAGGAGAACGAGATCATGTGGCAGATCCGCCGCCCGGGGCACTTCCTCTGGGCCTCCTCGGGACGACACATCGAGCTCATGATCCACCAGGTGGACGAGTGCTGCTGGATCATGGACTCCTTCCCCATCGCGGCGCACGGCCTCGGCGGTCGCGTTCCAGACAGCACCGATTGCAGCCAGAACCACGACGCGTACTCCATCGAGCTCACCTTTGCCAACGGCGCGAAGGCCCTGATCGACGGGCGCAGCGTCCCGGGGTGCCATAGCGACTTCTCCACCTACGTCCACGGCACGAAGTGCGGCGCGCAGTTCTCCGGCAACGTCCACGCCGCCACGGTGCACACGTACGCGAATCAGCAGATGACCAACGACAACATCACGTGGCGGGCCGAGAAGGAGCCGTACGGTCCGCACCAGGCCGAGTGGAACGTTCTGATCGACGCCATCCAGAACGACAAGCCGCACAACGAGATGCGCCGCGCGGCCTATGGGAATCTCGCCGCGATCATGGGCCGCGCCGCCGTGCACTCCGGCAAGATCATCACCTGGGACGAGGCCATCGCCTCCGACTTCAAGTTCTGCCCGAACGTGGACGATCTCAACGAGAACAGCCCCGCGCCAGTCCAGGCCGACGAGCAGGGGCGGTATCCGGCGCCGATTCCGGGGAAGTGGGAGGAGATCTGAGGGCCGTGTGGGCTGTGCGATCCTGTGGCTGCCCTCTGATGGCACCCGGTTCGCGGCGACGGAGGATGACTCCGGTCTCCGTAGTGAGGAAGGGATGAGGCCAATGGCCGGCCGAGTGTACACCCTCGAGGTCTGCATCATTGAGGGACCGATGCTCGATGACTTCATCCGGCAGAACCCCACCGTCTCGCGCACCATCGAGATCCTGGACAGCCAGACGCTGGTGGAACTGCACGACGCCATATTCGAGGCCTTCGATCGTGACGACGAGCACATGTTTGAGTTCCACTTCGGCACGGGGCCGCACGAGCGGGACGGACCCCGGTACGTCCTTCCCGTCATGCTGGACGTTCCGTGGGATGAGGACGACCGAGCGGCGGGCGATCTCACCCAGACCACCATCGATTCGCTCGATCTGACGGTGGACCGAGCCTTCGGTTATTGGTTTGACTTCGGCGACAATTGGTATCACCAGATCAACGTCGCCGCCATCGCCGAAGCCCAGCCGAGGGCCAAGTATCCACGCGTGACCGGGCGCGTCGGCGAGAGCCCGCCGCAGTACGTGGACTGGGACGAGGAGGAGTAGCACTGCGTGGGGCCCGGAGGAGTCGTGCCGGAGGCGCCGGGGTCTGGGATGAAGCTCACGACGTGAACCCGTCGCGGGTCCAAGTACGACGCAGGGAACTCGGGGGACACTTTGCGTGAGCCTGCCTCTCCGTGACCTCAGATAGCTCCCGGGATGGCGCTGCTGGGGCCAGGTATCAGCTGCTTGCCCGTCGGCGCCCCGCGTGATACACTCGTGGCATACTCCCGCGGCCAGCCATCGTCTGTGCCCCGGACGCATAGCGCTCAGCGCCAGGCGCGCCACCTTCTGGCCCTCACCCCAGGACGAGGCAAGACTATGAACGAGGACACCAGAAAGCCGATCACGCGACGCGCCTTTGTGAGCGCCGCCTCAACCGCATTCGCCCTCACTGTCGTTCCGAGCCGCGTGCTGGGACAGGACGCCCCCGGAAACAGGCTCAACATCGCCGCCATCGGCGCCGGCGGCCGCGGCTGGGCCGATCTCAGACGCCTGGGCACCGAGAACATCGTCGCCCTGTGCGATGTCGATCTGGAGCAGGGCAAGAAGGGCATCGACAAACACCCCGAGGCCAGGGTCTACCGCGACTTCCGCGTCATGCTGGACGAGATGGACAAGGACATCGACGCCGTCATCGTCGCCACGCCCGACCACACGCACTACGTGGCCGCCATGGCCGCGATGCAGTGCGGCAAGCACGTCTACTGCGAGAAGCCGCTGGCCCACTCCGTCTACGAGGCCCGCAAGCTCACCGAGGCGGCCCGGGAGCACAAGGTCGTCACCCAGATGGGCAACCAGGGACACTCCTCGGACGAGATCCGCATCTGCTGCGAGGCCATCTGGGACGGCGCCATCGGCGACGTGCGCGAGATCCACGCCTGGAGCAATCGCCCCCATGGCGGCTACTCCTTCCCGGTGGCCATGCGCCGGCCCCAGGACACGCCGCCCGTGCCCGAGACACTCAACTGGGACCTGTGGCTCGGCCCGGCGCAGTACCGGCCTTACCATCCGGCATACTGCCCCAGGTACTGGCGCGGCTGGCTCGACTTCGGCACCGGCGCCCTCGGCGACTACGGCTGCCATACGCTCGATCCCGCCTTCTGGGCCCTCAATCTTGGCGCGCCCACCTCCGTCGAGGCCAACACCACCCACTTCGAGCCCGAGGTCGCCGCCGAGACCTATCCCGTCGCCTCCATCATCCGCTACGAGTTCCCCGCCCGCGGCGACCTGCCCCCGGTCAAGCTCACCTGGTTCGACGGCGGCCTCCTCCCGCCCCGGCCGGAGGCGCACCCGCAGCACAAGGGCTTCGGCGGCAACGGTGCCTTCATCATCGGCGACAAGGGCGTCATCATGCACGGCTCCCATGGCGCCGGTGGCTGCAAGATCCTCCCGGACCACAAGCTCGAGGAGCACGAGCCCCCGCCCCGGGTGCTCGACCGCGTCGAGGGCGGGAAGGAAGGCCACCAGCAGGACTGGGTCAGAGCCTGCAAGGACGGCAAGCCCGCCAGCGGCAGCTTCGAATACGGTGGCCCCCTCACCGAGATCGTCCTCCTCGGCGTCATCGCCATGCGCATCAATAACGAGAAGCTCCTCTGGGATGGCGAGAAGATGGAGTTCACCAAGCAAAGCGACGAAGCCAACGAGCTCCTCAAACCAACCTACCGCGACGGCTGGACGCTGTAGCCAGTTCCGGGGGACACAGGGAGCCATGCTGCGGTGAGAGTGAGACCGACACCCACACTGGGTTCACGCGTTCTGGTCTGTCTGCTGGCTCTGTCGCCGTGTGTCGCGGCCGACGAGCTCAACCAGCTCAGCCAGGAGGAGAAGGACCAGGGATTCCGACTCCTCTTCGACGGCCAATCCCTCGACGGCTGGCGCAACTACAGATCAGAGACGGTCAGGCCCCAAGGGCAGGTCATCGACGGCGCGATGGTGAGGACCGCCAGGGGCGGCCGGGACCTGGTCACCAGGGAGAGCTTCGGCTACTTCGATCTGCGGCTGGACTGGACCATTGCCGAGAAGGGCAACAGCGGGATCATGTTCCGCGTGGATGAGCAGACGAAGGAGAGTCACCCCTGGCGGGTGGCGCCCGAGTATCAGCTCTACGATTCATACAACGTGAAGGCCCGCGCCGATCGCTGCGCCGGAGCCCTGTACGGCCTGGTCGCCGCCCCCAAAGACCTCGCCAGGAAGCCCGGCGAGTGGAACCAGACCAGGATTGTGCTCGAACCCGCGGGCGATGGCAAAGACCGCCTGCGCTTCTGGCTCAACGGTACGCAGACCGTCGATGTCACCGTCGATCCTGCCCCGGACAGCGAGTGGTCCAAGCTGCTCGCCGACCCGAAGTCCAGGGATCACTTCGCCCCGGACTTCTTCAAGGCCAGGACCGGGCCCATCCTCCTGCAGGACCACGGCGCCCGGGTGGCGTTCCGGAACATCCGGATACGTGAACTCGGCGGGCACGGACGGCCACAACTCGTAGGACACGGCAAGCCATAGGGTGGCCTACCGTGTCCCCCAATCGCCTCAGCTGTGTTCCAGGTGGGCTCCCTGGCCGGGGCAGCACCTTTGGTGCGGAGATGCCCTCGTCTCGACAGCGTGCCCTCGCGCACGCAGCCCGGGCTAGCCGTCACCGGGGGGCAGCGTCCAGAGCCGCCCCAGCCATTGGCCCTCCTGGCTGAATACGAAGCCGGATCTCGCGGTCGCGATGACCGGGCCAGTCACATCCTCTCGTATCTCGCCAAATACGTTCACTCGCAGTCCCGTGTCGTTACCGTCGCGGAGTATCTTGCCGTTGGCGGCACAGGACAGAGTGTCCACGCCAGCGCCATCCTGCAGGATCTGAAGGGCAACCGGGTCCGCCATAGCGCTCAGTCCCTCAGGAGGCCGTGTGCTCTGCGGCCCAGCGGCTGGCAAGGTCGCAGCGGAAGCAGCGGCGGCTCTCGTCGAGTGACATGTCCTCGTCGAACCCAAGCTCCACGGCGGCGAAGCTGCGCTCCCTGTCGCCGACCGGGAGCCGCGGCATGGTCGGCCGGGCGAGGCGGTCGACCTCCTCGTCCGACAGCTCAATGGGCGGGATGTACGGTGACGCCTCGGTGACGCTGTAGTCCCTCTCGAGGCTCTCGCCGCTCAGGTAGCGGTCGATGGAGATGCCGGCCTCGACGCCCTGGGCCATGGCATCGGCGATCGTCCTGGGGCCCGGCACGACGTCGCCGGCAGCGAAGACGCCGGGCTTGTTTGTCGCCAGCGTCTCCGGCTCAACTTCGAACATCCCGTCGTCGAATGTCGCGAAGCCGTGGTCGGAGGGCAGGAAGGACACATCAGGCTGCTGGCCGATGGCCGGCATGAAGGTGTCCGCCGCGATGACGAACTCCGAGCCCGCAATCTCAACCGGTCGGCGCCGGCCGCCCTTGTCCACCTCGCCCAGCTCCAGGCGGATGCATCGCACGCCGACCAGCCGGCCGTCTTCCACTATGCACTCCTTCGGGTTCGTCAGGAACTGTATCTCGATGCCCTCTTCCAGAGCCGCCTCGACTTCGGCCTTGATGGCGGGCATCTCGACGCGCGTGCGGCGGTACACCATGATGACCTTGGATGCGCCCAGGCGCCAGGCGGTGCGTGCTGCATCCACTGCAGCATTCCCGCCGCCGACGACGATCACGGTGTCGCCGAGAGTGGGCGACTCGCCGCGCTTGACGGCCTTCAGCAAGTCGAGGGGCCGCATCACGCCTTGGGCGTCCTCTCCGGGAATTCCGAGCTGCAGATCGGTGTGCGCGCCCGTGGCCAGCAGCACGGCCCCGTACCCGTCGCTCATCAGGTCCTCGATGCTGGGGTCGCGCCCAACGGTCACGCCGGTCCTGGCTTCGATGCCGGTCCCGAGGATGACGTCTACCTCCTGCTCGAGGATACTCGGCGGAAGTCGGAACTCGGGGATCACCGTTCCGAGCATGCCGCCGACGACGTTGGTCGATTCGAATACCGTCACGGGGTAGCCGCGGTGGATCAGGTGATGTGCGGCGGCCAGGCCCGCAGGCCCGGACCCAACGATGGCGACGCGTTTGTCCTTCGATATTCGCGGGCGCCCGTTGCGCCTGTAGCCGTTGGTCATCGCCTGATCGCCGGCGAAGCGCTTGAGGGCCTTGACGGCCACCGGGTCGTCCGTCTCGCCGGCCTGACACCGGTCCTCGCACGGGTGGTGGCACACGTACCCGGACACGACGGGGAAGGGGTTGACCTGCCTGATAATGTCGAACGCCTCGTCGTACTTGCCGTGTGCAATGGACGCCACGAAGCCGGGGACATCCGTATCCAGAGGGCAGGAGTACTTGCAGGCCGCGAAGATGAGGTTGCGGCAGGCCGAGGCGGGACAGCGCTTGTACTTCACGTGCGCCTCGTACTCATCGCGGAAGTACCGCAGCGTCGTAAGCACGGGATTGGGCGCGGTCTGCCCCAGGCCGCACAGCGACGCAGCCTTGACCGACGTGGCCAGGCTCTGCAGCAGCTCCAGGTCCTCGTCGGTACCGTCGCCGGCGGTGATCTTGGTGAGGATCGCCAGCATCTGCTTCGTGCCCTCGCGGCACGCGGTGCACTTGCCGCACGACTCCTGCGTCGTGAAGTTGAGGAAGTACTTCGCCATGTCCACCATGCACGTGTTCTCGTCCATCACCACCATGCCGCCGGAGC
>JASFTU010000025.1:0-10889 GCA_050050635.1 Candidatus Brocadiaceae bacterium | reverse complement strand
CCCCCTGTCGCCGCCCAGCATAGGCGGGCCGGGCGGACGGGTCAAGCCAGGCGGCTGGCCGCAGAGGCGTCAGGTGGATCCACCGGATCGCCGGCGGAGCAGCTCACGCATCTCTTCCTCGACGTCCGCGTGGTCCGGATCGCCGATGAGGTTGTTGCACTCGTGGGGGTCCCTCTCCAGGTCGTGCAGCATGTAGCCGCGACCCTTCTCGTCCTCGGCGTACTTGTAGCGCCGGGTCCGAACCATGGAGTTGTGCCGTCCGTGCTTGCGCACTTCGCTGAGCACCGCCTCCCGGATGCGCGCGTCCGGGTCGCGCAGGGCCGGCCACAGGGAACTACCGGCGCAACCTTCCGGCGCGTCGGCGCCCACGGCCTCCAGGATGGTCGGCATGATGTCAACGGTCTCGGCCAGTGCCCCCGGCCTGGTGCCGGGCGGCACCTTGCCCGGCCAGCGTATCATCAGGGGCACGCGGAGGGCGGCTTCGTAGAAACGGGATTTGAAGAGCAACCTGTGGTCGCCTGCCATCTCCCCGTGGTCGGACCAGAACACCACGAGCGTGTCCTCCGCCGTGCCCTTCCGCTCGCATGCTTCGAGGATTCTGCCCACCCACGTGTCAATGAGGCTGATCTTCCCGTAGTAATTGGCGCGGAGGCGACGGACGGCATCCTCGGTCAGCTCCTCGACGCGGTGCTTCCGCTGCCACCTGGCGGCTCGTCGGGGGACCCACGGCCCCGGCTCGGCAGGCTCATAGTCCATCGGTGAGGGCACCTCGGAGGGATCGTACATGGTGGCGTATTCGCCCGGCGCGTCCCAGGGCTCGTGAGGGCCGCCGAACCCCACGAAGAGGCAGAACGGCCTGTCGCCTTCGTATTGCTCGACGAACCGGACACCCTCCCTGCCGATGTAGCTGTCCATGAAATCATCCACCGGCAGGGGGCTCGGCCAGACGGCGGTTGCGCGGTTGCCCCAGCGTTTCTCGTAGTCCTCCCGGAAGGCCTTCAGCAGTCCTTTCTCGTGCCACCTGTCGGTCATGTACGACTGCGTCCTGGTGGTGGCCCAGGGACCGGTGGTCTCATGCACGTAGTCGAAGCCCCGGGCGTGCATGTAGGGCTCTCGCTCGCGCATGTGGAACTCGCCGTGAGCGTAGTAGTGCGATTTGCCCACGTGCGCCGTGTGGTACCCGCACTCCTGCAGACTGCGGAAAAGGGAGGGGTAGTCGGGCGACAGCTCTCCTTCGTTGCCCCACATGCCGTGTTCGTGAACGTACCTGCCGCTGATGAACGACGCCCGGGCGGGCATGCATAGGGGGCTGACGGTGCAGGCGTTCACGAAGTGGGCACCCTCGGCGGCGATGCGGTCCATGTTGGGGGTGCGGATCTGCGGATGCCCCGCGCAGCCCATGCAATCGGCCCGCTGCTGGTCGGGCATCAGGATGAGGATGTTCGGCTTCCGGTCCGACATGTTCGGCTCCCATGGAGTCAGGCCCCGGCGCAGGCAGAGCGGCACTCTAACCGGCCACAGCATCCATCGTCAAACTCCGCTCTCGTGCCCTCCTGCGCGGAGAGCCCGTGTTGCGCGGGCCCGCGGGGGGCTGCTATCATGCGTTGTGTGGGGTCCTATCGGGGGAGGCAGCATGATCGGCAAGTCTCGGACCGAACCTGAAGGCGGCGTCATCGTAATCTTCGGCGCAAGCGGCGACCTGACGCGCCGGAAGCTTGCCCCCGCCCTCTACAACCTGGAACGGGAGGGGCTGCTGCCGGAGGACATGGTCATCGTGGGCTATGGCCGGACGCAGATGTCCGAGGAGCAGTTCCGCAATCATCTCCGGGAGGGCGTGGCGAAGTTCTCCCGCACGCAGCCGTTCGACGAAGGCGTCTGGCGCTCACTGCAGCCACGGCTCTTCTACCACCAGGGCGACTATACCGAAGCGGCGCCCTACGCAGGGCTGGTCGAGCGGCTGGAGAAGGTGGACGAGGAGTTCGGCACCGAAGGCAACCGCGTCTTCTACCTCTCGGTCCCCCCGCAGGTCGTGGTTCCGATACTGCACAACCTGACCGCCAGCGGTGCGCTGCACCGACGAGGCCCGTGTCCGGAGGGGGAGCCCTGTTACCTGCGCGTTGTGTTCGAGAAGCCGTTCGGGCACGACCTGGCGTCCGCCCGAGAGCTCAACAACGTCATCCAGAGCCTGCTGGACGAATCCCAGGTGTTCCGCATGGACCATTACCTGGGCAAGGAAACCGTGCAGAATATCAGTGTTCTGAGGTTCGCCAATTCCATCTTCGAGCACATATGGCATGCCGACGCCGTGCGGTGGGTGCGCGTGACCGTCGCCGAGCCCATCGGCGTGGAAGACCGGGGCGGGTACTTCGACTCCAGCGGCATCCTCCGTGACATCCTCCAGAACCACGTCCTTCAGTTGCTGACGCTCGTCACCATGGAGCCGCCGGCGTCGCTGCACGCCGACGCCGTCCGCGACGAGAAGGTCAAAGTGCTGCGCTGCCTGCGACGGCTGGAAGGTGAAGAGGTCGCCCGGTCGGTGATCCGTGGTCAGTACGGCGAGGGTCGGATCGAGGGCAGGCGAGTGCCCGCCTATCGGGATGAGAAGGGCGTTGCGCCGGACTCGGCGACCGAGACGTTCGTCGGCATCCGCGCCTACATTGATAACTGGCGGTGGGCCGGAGTACCGATCTACCTGTGTGCGGGCAAGAGGCTGCCGAAGAAGCTGACCGAGGTGTCGGTGGAATTCCAGGAGGTCCCGCGCATCCTGTTCCACGCCGCGGAGGGCTCGACGCTCCAGCCCAACCGGTTGACCTTGCGCATCCAGCCCGACGAGGGCGTCTCGCTGAGCTTCGCCACCAAGGCCCCGGGCCTGCAGATGGACCTGGAGAACGTCGAGATGGACTTCCCCTACAGCAGCTCTTTCCCGGCGGCCTCGCCGGAGGCCTACGAGCGGCTGCTGCTGGACGTGATGGCGGGCAACGCCGCCCTCTTCGCCCGAAGGGACGAGGTGGAACTCGCCTGGGAGTTCGCCACCAGCATCCTGGAGGAATGGCGAGGCCGGCCCCCGCCCGATTTCCCCAACTACCGCCCCGGCACGTGGGGTCCGATCGGGCCGGAGGACTTCTTCAGCGAACGTACCGACTACTCGCAGGTGGAGAACCCGGCCTGGCCCTGACGGTCAGGACGTGTTCTCCGCGAGCAGGACGGTTATGTTGTCCCGTCCGTTGGCCTTGTTGGCCGCGTCCACAAGCGCGTGACAGGCGGGGAGTAGATCCCCGTGGGCGGCCAGGATTTTCTGGATCTGCTCATCGGTCAGGCCGTCCGTCAACCCGTCGGAGCAGAGGGCCAGGCGGTCGCCGGGCTGCCACGGTACGGTCCGCACGTCGGCGGCCGTGCTCCCGCCCATGCCGACGTAGCGGGACAACCTTCCGCGCATGGGATGGGACCGGGCCTGAGCCCGAGTGATGGCACCGCGTCGTACCAGTACGCTGACGACCGAGTGATCGTGCGTAAGCCTCTCCATCCGGCCGCCGCGGACCCCGTAGATGCGGCTGTCGCCCATGTGCGCGACGTGCGCGTCGGCGCCCCGGACCAGGACCAAGGCGAGCGTGGCGCCCATCTTGCGCATCGTCTCCAAGCTGGCGCTTGCCTGGCGCATGCGCTGGTTCAGCTCGAGGGAGGCGTCCTTGAGCGCCAGCTCAATCCGGTGGGAGGACGGATCGGGCAGTTGGGCCAGGTGCTCCCGGAGCAGACCCGGAAGCAGCTCGACGATCAGCTCGGCCGCCCGACCGCCGGCGTATTCCCCTCCCATGCCGTCGGCGACCATAAGCAGGCCCTGCTCCACCGCGGCGAGGCAGCGGTCCTCGTTCACCTCACGCATGCATCCCAGGTCAGACACCCAGGCGGCGCGCAGTCCGGAGACCTCCCTCTGGCCGCTCTTCCGCTGCTCAGCCACGCCGTTCGCTCCGTTGATTCGGGAAAGGCAACAGCGCTTCGGGGGGGAGGCAACTGCTCAGGGCTCAGGTACTGCGGAAACGCCACCTTCTGGTATCGGCGCGGCTGCGTTCCTCGCGGGCTTCTTCCTCTTCGTCTTCGTCGGCTGGCTGCTCTTCCCAGGGCTGCTCAGCCCCTGTCTCCGGCTCCGCCATGCTTTCGAGGATGTCCCAATCGGCGGCCAGCTCTTCGCCGAAGACCTCCTCCGGTTCAGCCGGGCCAGCATCTTCGCCTTCGGAGACGCTCTCGCCGAGCTGCTGCACCTGCCCGGCCACATCGTCCATTTTGGCGGGCCGCTCCGCGGGCTCACGACGGAAGCATTCGGCGAGTACCTTTGCGAGCCTGCCGGGCATGAGCGGCACGCCTGGCCGGGCCGGTCCAGTCTGGATGTAGCGTTGCAATATGGCCGGCGCCTTCAGACCGGAGCGCCACACTACCCGTCCGACGAACATGTGCAGAACGCTGGTCGCCCAGGACCACACGTCCGTTGCACGGGTCAGCAGGGCCTCCCCCTCCAGTTGCTCCGGCGAGGCGTAGACGCGGCTGACGGCGCCGGCCTCGCCGTACTTCAGCACTTTGGCCGCGCCCGAGTCCGTTATCAACACGTTGGCCGGTTTGACGTTGTAGTGCACCTGTCCATGCTCGTGCAGCCAGCCCACGCCGCGGGCCACCTGCGCGGAGACGTCCAGCATCATGCCAAGATGAGTCATGTCCCCCTCCTTGATGGCCTCGTCCCAGAACTGCCCATCAATGTGGGGAAGGATCAGGAACGGAATCCCGTCGTGGTGGTCCAGTCGCGTCGGAGCAAGGATGTTACGGTGCGCCGGTATGCCGAGCACCTCCTTGCAGTACTGCTCGAACCAGTCCGTCCCCGCTGGATGTTGGAGGAGGCGGCGCCCAGGCCCCATCAGGAGTTCCTCCGACTGGCGGAAGACGTCGCTGACCCGGTAGAGGTAGGCGGTCGCAGAACGCCGCATGATCTGGTTGATCTGGTACCGATCGGCGAGGAGGTCGTCTGGCTGCCACGACTGCATGGGAGCGCCCATCTCCCTGTCTCCAGCTGGGGTCTTCGCTTCCGCACCTGCCCCCGACCCCGGCGCGGTGTCCGGGACAGGATTATAAACCAAAGACCGGGCCGCAGTAAAGGCCGCCCGGCACGGTGCCGCCGGAGCAACCGCAGAGGGCACGAGGAGGCCTTTGCCGGCCGCACTTGACACCCCCAGACCTATGTGGAAGAATGGACGCTTCCGCGGGCATTCCTGCCGGGCCAACTGGATTCTGCTCTTCTGCGGAGACTGTCAATGAGTCAGGACGTTCTTGAGATTAGGTGGCACGGCCGGGGCGGTCAGGGCGCCAAGACGGCCGCCGCCATGGTGGCGGAGGTCGCCGTCGGAGCGGGCAGGTATGCCCAGGCGGCCCCGGAGTACGGCGCCGAACGCGAGGGCGCACCCATAAAAGCCTACACCCGCATCAGTGATGGCGCGATCAGGGTCCACGACGCCATCTACTACCCCGACATCGTCCTGGTCCTGGACCCCTCACTGCTGGAGACCGAGGGTGTCGAGGAAGGGCTGAGCGAGGACGGGATTCTGGTGGTCAACACGGAGAGAACGCCGGCCCAGGTGCGGGAGGAGATAGCCCTGGAGGGGCGCAGGATCTACACGATCGACGCGACCAGCATCGCCATCGAAGAGATCGGCCGGCCGATTCCCAACACTGTGATGATCGGCGCACTGGTCGCCGTCACGGGCATTGCCGACCTCGAGCATATCAAGGACGACATTGAGAAAAAGCTCGGCGGTAAGCTGAGCGAGGAGATGCTTCAGGGCAACATGAGGGCCGTCGAAAGGGCGTTCGAGGAGGTCAAGGGCGAAGATGGCTGAGCTGCTGAAGAAAGACGAAATGAAACCCGGCGCGGTCGGCGAGGGCGGCAGCATGTCGAAGCTCTATACCGGCTCCTGGCGCACCTACGTGCCCCTGGTGGACATGGAGAAGTGCGTGCAATGCCTCGCCTGCTGGATCGCGTGCCCGGACAGTGCCATCAAGGTCGAGGACGGCGAGAGGCAAGAAACCGACCTGCAGTACTGCAAGGGGTGCGGCATCTGTGCCACAGAGTGCCCCGTGGACGCCATTGAGATGAAGCGTGAGAGCGAGCTGAGCGAAGACGAGAAGAAAGGACTGACCTCCGATGGCTGAGAGAGTCGCGCTCACGGGGAACGATTCGGCGGCTTACGCCCTGAAGCAGATCAACCCGGACGTGGTCGCCGCTTACCCGATCACTCCCCAGACCGAGCTGATGCACAAGTTCGCGGCCTACGTCGCCGACGGCGAAGTGGACACCGAGCTGGTCCGGGTCGAGAGTGAGCACAGCGCCATGAGCGCGGTGGTGGGCGCTTCGCTGGCCGGCGCAAGAACCTGCACGGCCACCAGTGCCAACGGCCTGGCGCTGATGTGGGAGATCCTCTATATCGCCGCCAGCAGCCGCTGTCCCATCGTCATGCCCGTCATCAACAGGGCACTCAGCGCACCCATCAACATCCACTGCGACCACAGCGACAGTATGGGGGCACGGGACTCCGGCTGGATACAGCTCTACTCCGAGAACTGCCAGGAGGCCTACGACAACACCATCCAGGCCGTCCGCATCGCCGAGCATCCGGACGTGCGCCTGCCGGTCATGGTCTGCCTGGACGGCTTCATCCTGAGCCACACGCTGGAGGCGCTGGAGGTCAGCGATGACCAGGTGGTCCGGCAGTTCATCGGCGGGTTCGAGCGCCCCGACAATCTGCTCAACGTGGACAATCCCGAGACCTTCGGGATGTTCGCCCTGCAGAACTACTACTTCGAGTTCAAAAAGCAGCAGGTTGACGCGATGGCTCAGGTCCCGGCCGTTGTCCAGCAGGTCGGCACGGAGTACGGGGAGCTGACCGGGCGCGCCTACGGCCTGCTGGATCCCCATCGGTGCGAGGACGCCGAACTCATAGTGGCCGGGCTTGGCTCCACGATGGGTACCGCGAAGCAGGCGGCGGACGACCTGCGCGAGGAGGAGGGCCTCAAATGCGGCGTGCTGAAGGTCCGATGCTTCCGTCCCTTCCCCGGTGAACAGATCGCCCAGATCCTGTCCGGGGCGGACGTGGTGGGCATCCTGGACCGTGCCATCTCCTTCGGGCTTGGCGGACCTCTGTTCCACGAAGTCCGCTCACACATGGTCGACGATTGCCGCCCCATGTGCGACTTCATCTACGGGCTCGGGGGGCGCGACCTGAGCCTGGACGAGGCGAAAGGCGTCTTCCGCGCTCTGGCACAGGCCCGGGACAACGACGAGGTAGAGCCGGTGACCAGATACGTCGGTGTGCGCGAGTAAGTGACATCTGTGGATGTGATCCGAGCGAGGTAACCGATGGCGACAACGAGCCTCAAAGAGCTGACCAATATGCCCGAGCTGCTCAGCGGTGGGCACGCGGCCTGTCCCGGATGCGCCGGGCCGGTGATCATCCGGCAGGTGCTCCTGGCCGCCCAGCAGGATGACCGGTACGTGGTGGCGAGCATCGCGACCGGCTGCATGGAGGTCAGCACGACCGTGTATCCCAATTCCGCCTGGCGCGTGCCGATGGTGCACAACGCGTTCGAGAACTCGGCCGCCACCATCAGCGGAGCCGAGGCCGCCTACCGATCCCTGAAGCGGCAGGGCAAGTACGACGGCGAGGTGGCGTTCATCGCGTTCGGCGGCGACGGCGGCACGTACGACATCGGGCTGCAGTCCCTCTCGGGTGCGCTGGAGCGGGGTCACAACTTCACCTACATCTGCTACGACAACGAAGCGTACATGAACACCGGCATCCAGCGCTCCGGCGCGACGCCCAAGGGCGCTGCAACGACCACCGCTCCGCCCGGAGAGGTCGAGCCGGGCAAGCGGGAGGTGAAGAAGGACCTGACCGCGATCGTTGCGGCGCACGGGGTGCCGTACTGCGCCCAGGCCTCGCCCCATCGCTCACGGGACCTGATGCGCAAGGTCCAGAAAGCCGTGGCCACCGAAGGGCCCTGTTTCCTCAACATCATCAGCCCGTGCCCCAGAGGGTGGCGTCACGAGCCGGACCAGGCACTCCAGATAGCCGGGCTGGCTGCCGAGACGTGCGTGTGGCCGATCTACGAGATCGAGGACGGGAAGCTGTCCATCAACTACAAGCCCAAGGAGAAGAAGCCCGTCCGAGAGTGGCTGAAGTCCCAGGGACGCTTCCGGCACCTTTTCTCGCCCAAGAACGAGTACCTCCTGGAGGAGATACAGGAGGACGTGGATCGCGCCTGGGAGCGGTTGCTTGCACGTGAGGCGGCGGACAAGGGCGAGTCCGACTGACCAAGGGGCCGGCGGCGGATGGGTAGCGCGGAGAACCGGCTTCCGGGCGGTTCTGGACGAATCCAGGGACCCGCTCCCACCGGCGGCAGGGAGGGGGTCCGCATCGGTTAGAACGGTGGATTGAGCATGTGTGAGACGGCCCCGCGGCGGTTAGCCCTCCGGTCCGTTGACCGGGAGATCGCCGAGGCGATCGAGGCGGAACAGAGACGGCAGGCGGAGCATCTGGACGCAATCGCCTCGGAGAATCATTGCCCCGCGGCCGTCCTCGACGCCGCAGCATCCGTTCTCACCGACAAGTATGCCGAGGGCTATCCGGGGGATCGATACTACGGCGGCTGCGAGTGTGTGGACGTCGTGGAGAAGCTGGCCATCCAGCGGGCCAGGGAGCTGTTCGGGGCCGAGTACGCCAACGTGCAGCCCCACAGCGGGTCCCAGGCGAACATGGCCGTCTACATGGCCGTCCTGAGGCCGGGTGACAGGGTGCTCGGCATGTCACTCGCCCACGGCGGACACCTCACCCACGGCCACAGCCGTAACTTCAGCGGACAGCTCTACGAGGTCATCAGCTACGGCGTCAACGACGACGGCATCATCGATTACGAAGAGGTACGCACACTCGCCCGTCGGCACAATCCCGCCATGATCATCGCCGGGGCCAGCTCGTATAGCCGCGCGATCGACTTCGAGGCGTTCGGCACGATCGCGGCTGAGGTGGGCGCCTACCTGCTGGCCGATATCGCCCACATCGCCGGCCTGGTGGCGGCCGACCTGCACCCCAGCCCGATCCCGCACGCCGACTTCGTCACGACGACCACCCACAAGACCCTGCGCGGCCCCCGGGGCGCCATCATACTGTGCCGCGCGGAGTACGGTGACCGCGTTGACAGCGCCGTCATGCCCGGCGTCCAGGGCGGGCCGATGATGCACGTGATCGCTGCCAAAGCGGTTGCCCTCAAGCTGGCCATGGAGCCGGAGTTCCGCCGTTACCAGGAACAGGTCGTGGCCAACGCCCGGGCGATGGCGGAGGAGTTCCTGGCTGCCGGAGTGCCCATCGTCAGTGGCGGCACCGATACCCACATGTGTCTGCTGGACCTCAGCCAGATGGGCATGACCGGTGAGGAAGCCGTCCGTCTGCTTGCCCAAGCCAACATCACGGTCAACAAGAACGCCATTCCCAACGACCGTCGCAAACCCAGCGAAGCGAGCGGCATCCGCGTGGGCACTCCGGCGCTGACCGCGCGTGGACTGGGCGAACAGGAGGTCAGGACCGTGGCCCGGTGGATAGTGGACGTCCTGCGCGCCGACGATCCCGGACCGGCGGCCGAAGAGGTGAAGGCGCACGTTCTGGAGACGTGTCGGTGCTTCCCTATCCCCCGGTAGCCGGGTCGGCCCGGGCGGCGATCACGGCCGGCCCATCCTCCTTCCGTCACGGCGAAAACCCTTGAATCGGAGAGCGTTTCCGGGTAACCTTGGTTGGTTTCCGTCAGGGACTGGCCGGCCCTCCTGCAGGATGACCATCCCCACTTGAGTCCGCTGGCGGAGGCGAAGCACATCCCATACGCCGGAGGACGTATCGATGGGCCTCGTGTGGCAGGAATCCGACACCGAAGAGGAGCAGGTAACGCGCAGGATCCATCGTGCTTCCAGGCGGACGGTGCTCACAAGCTTCGTGCTGGCCATCCTGCTGCTGTTCCTGGCCCTCATCCTGGCACGCAAGGGGGTGGAGAGTCTGGGCCTGCGTGTGCTGGGGTGGGCGCTGTTTGCGTGGTCCCTGGTTGTTGCCATCTATGCCGGCTACGGCTACTGGCAGGCGCGCACGTACTACAGGCGGAAGAGCTCCGAGCTCGGCCTGACCGACAACCTCACCGGACTGCCCAACCGGAAGGGCCTGGTGGCGGCTCTGGAGCGCTTCGAGCTGGGGCCCCAGGAGTTCGGCAAGCGGACTCGCCTTGTCGACATTGACCTGGCGAACCTGAACCGCGTCAACTACGAGTTCGGCCAGACTGTGGGCGACGCGGTGCTGCAGGACATCGCGAACCTCCTCCGAAGCGGAGTGCCGGAGGACAACATAGTCGGCCGTCTCGGCGGCGACGAGTTCCTTATCGTCCTGCCGCAGGCGAGCGTATCGGAGGCGGAAGCGCTGGCCGAATCATTCAAACAGACCATAGCCGACTACAGCCTCAGCCTGGGGGACAGGGGGGAGGTGCATTCCCTGAAGGCCCGCGTCAGCGTCGCCTCCTACGTCCCCGAGCAGGCGTCGCTGCACGAGACCGTCGTCAGCGCCAAGGAGGCGACTGCCCACGGCAGGCTGCCCGAGGCGGAGGACGAAGAGGCCGAGCCCTACTATCACGTGCCCCGCATCACGCTGGGCGCCTTCGCCGCGCGACGCTGGCAGAGCCTGAACAAGTCCGAACAGGAGGAGTTCAAGCTCTGGAAGCGTGAACTCAATGAGAACGTGACCGACCGCATGTGCAGCGACATCGTGAAGATGCTCGACGAGAAAGCCGAGACCAACTGGTGCGACTTCGTTACCGCCGTGCCC
>JASFTU010000024.1:0-10927 GCA_050050635.1 Candidatus Brocadiaceae bacterium | reverse complement strand
ACGGCGTCGCTCCACCTGACCGCGAGCGGCGAACGGTTCCGCTGCCACCTGCTGCTGTCCCAAGGGGCGGAGGCCCGGGAGGTCACCTGCAACGGAGAGCCTATCCAGTTCGCGAACGTGCAGGTCGAGCACAGCCCCTACGTTGACCTCGTGGTCGAGGACACCCCCGGTGCCACGATCGCCGTCCGTTGCGCCCGAAGCTGAGGACGGATCAGACGCCCTGCCGTTGCGTCGCACCCCTGACCCCTTCAGGTATAGCCGTGAGCAACCGAGAGCGCATCCACTGGGCGCCGCGCGTGCAGCGGCACAAGATCCGGCGCCTCTACGCGACCGACGCGCAGGGCATCGTCGATGAGGAGCTGATCGACGAGGTGGCCTTCGCCTTCCTCGCCCGTTGCGAGAGTATCCTGGAGGCCACCGAGGCCCATCAGGGGCGGGTGCGTTGCCGGGGCTGCGGCCGCATCGTGCAGCGACGCAACTGGGACAAGGAAGAGCTGATCCAGTGCGGCGAGTGCGGATGGGAGGTCACGTGGGGCGACTACCTGCACTCCTACCAGCACCGGCAACTGCACGGCGGCGGGGCGGTGCCGGTCTTCGAGGGATACGTGCGCCGCATGTCCTCGGCGCGCACGCCGCGCCAGAGGATGATGCTCATCGACTGGCTGATACACCAGTGCCACATGGGCGGGGAGGGGCCGACCCGGCCCGTGGCGCAGAACCTCATCGCCGGAAGGATGCATGAACTGGTGAGATTCCTCGACGAGCTCGCCTACGGCCCAGGCAGTAGTCCCGGCGCCCGGCAGGTCCGGGACGGCTGGCGCCGGAGGACCCGGGAGGCGTTCCAGCGGTGGGGCAGCGGAGACCCCTTCGAGTGACGCGGCACGACCCCGTCGGGTGTCCACTTCAGGCGGTGTCGCTGCGGCGCAGCTCCACGCCCCGGTCGCGCAGGAACTGCTCCACTTCCCCGCGACCGGGAATCCCGGCGCGGCCACCCAGGCAGCGACACTTCAGGGCGGCGGTGGCCGAGGCGAACGCCAGGTTGCTTTCGAGCTCGAATCCCTGCGTCAGCGCGTAGCAGTACGCCCCGTGGAACACGTCCCCCGCCCCGGTCGTGTCCACCACCTCCACCGGGAAGGCGTCCATCCGCCCGAACGTGTCGCCCTCCAGCCAGAACAGCCCACGCTCCCCCAAAGTGACCGCCACGTGCTCCGGGCCCATCGACCGGATGGCTTCGCAGGCGTCCTGCAGGTCGTCGGCAATCTGACGGGCGAACCGCTCAGAGACGATGGCGTGCCCGACGTGGGGCACCAACTCTCGGGTGTTGTCTGTGTGCCAGCCGAAGTCGCCGACGACCGGCACGCCCAGCCTCTGCGCTGCCCGCGCGGCGTCCATCGCCGCCCCATGGAACATGCCGTCCACCAGCAGACACCCCGCCGACCGCAGGCGGTCCTTGCGGACGGGGGGCTGTTCGGAGGAGCTGAAGCCGAAGGCCCTCTTCAGGTAACGCTCACCTGTGGGCTTGTCCACGCAGACGGTGACCATGGGTCCTCTGCTCTCGGCGGGTCGAAGCACCCGGCTGGTGTCCACGCCCTCCTCCTGAAGCCCGGCGATGATGGCGTCACCGATCCAGTCGCTGCCTACCACGCCCCACAGCTCGGCGCGTCCCCCCAGCCGTGCCACGGCCACCAGGCCGGTGCCGATCATGCCGCCGCCCTGCATGTCCCAGTCCACGATGCGGCCGTCGGCGACCGACTCGCCTGCATCCTCCCACAGCAGGAGCTGATCGAGACACGCGACCCCCAGCCCGATCACCCTATCCTTCCGCCCGTTCGCAGCCATCAGAGCAACCTCTCTGCTCCCAGCTCGCCGATGTACTCGCCGACCCGGGCTGAGATGGCCTCTCGGCCGGCCCCCAGGGCCGTGCGCCAGCTGAACTTGCGCTCGGGGTCCACCTCGGCCGCACACCTCAGTGCTTCCGCGAAGTCCTTGTGTATCTGCGAGGCGATGTTGATCTTCCGCATACCCAGCTCTCCCGCCCGTCGGACATCCTCCAGCGGGATGCCCGTTCCGCCGTGGAGGCTGAGCGGGACGGCGGTCCGTGAGCTGATCTCCTCGATCAGGTCGAAGCGCAGCCGGGGGGGCTTCCGGTAGAACCCGTGCGCGTTGCCGACCGCCGGGGCCAGCATGTCCACCCCCGTCTCGCGCACGAAGCGCTCTGCCTCATCCGGGTCGGTCAGGCGGTTCGCCGCCTCGCCTCCGTCCTGTTCCTGGCCGAACCGCCCGAGTTCCCCCTCGATGGTGGCTCCCTGCTCGTGCGCCCGCTCGGCCATGCGGCGCGTCCGCCGGATGTTCTCCGCCAGCGGACAGTCCGAGGCATCGAACATCACGCTCCGGAACCCCGCCTCCAGGGCCTTCTCCACCACCTCCTCGTCGAGCCCGTGGTCCAGGTGCAACACGAGAGGCACGGATGATCGCTCGGCGTAGTGGGCAGCCAGCTCGACGCACGCGTCCAGTCCCAGGTAGTCCTCCGCAGCCGGTCCCCACACGAGCATGATGGCCGGACATCCCGCCTCCTCGCAGGCCCGCAGGACGCCGAGCAGGAAATCCGGCTGCCCGCCGCCGATGTCGAAGGCCGGCGCGCACACTTTGCCCCGGTCCAGCGCGGGAATCACGTCCTCGAGACTGCTCAGCACACGTCCTCTCCTCAGCGGGCGAATGGGCGCTCCGGCTGGTGAAGTCTGGACGCTGGGCCGGGCGCCGTCAACCGAACACACCGGATTCGGTCGGATTCGGCGACGCGCACGCGCCTACTTTCGCAGTCCCGCCCGACAGGTGGTAAAGTGGGAGCCCCGGCACGTGCCAGTGAGCCCGCAGCAAGGGGAATGCATGCCGTCCTACAGGGAGACGTTCAGCGAATACCGGGACCGCTTTGAGTCGGAGTCACATTTCCTCCACGTCGTTCTGCCCTCCGTGGTCCGGCCCGGCGAGCCCTTCGACGCGCAGGCCGTCATGATGGACGCGCGGGGCATGCCCGAGGAGGGCTGGGCCGGGCGGGTCGGCCTCCGCCCGAACGACCCCGCGCTGCGCACGCCCGAATGCGTCGAGTTCGCCCCGGAGGACCTGGGCCGGAAGACCATCGAGGGGCTCGTCGCCGAAGAGCCGGGAGGCTACTACCTGAGGACGGAGCCGCCGGACTGCCCGGGCGCGGCGCCGGTCAGCACGCCGACCCTCTGCCGCGAGCAGGGCCCGAGGCTCTACTGGGGAGACATCCACTTCCACACCGTAGTCGGTAACTGCCACCCCGACTGGTGCAAGAGCCCCGACTTCGGCTACTGGTACGCCCGCAACGTGGCCCTCCTGGACTTCGCGGCCGCCACGGACCACCTGCGGGGGATTCACCGGATCGACGGCAACTGGGACGTGATCAGGCGCAGCGCGCGGGAGTGGAGCTGCCCGGGCGAGTTCGTGACTTTCCTGGCGTTCGAGTCCTCGCACGCCATCGGCTACGGCGGCGACAACAACATCTACTACCGGGACGGGGACGCCGACTACTTCTGGGTGGACCGCGAGGACATGAAAGGAGTCAGTCCGAGGGTCAGTCTGGACCGGCTCTGGGGCTGGCTGGACCGGCAGGGGGCACCCTACCTGAGCATCCCCCATCACACCGGTCGGGCGGGGAAGTATCGGGACTTCGAGGATCCCTACCACAATCCCGACCGGGAGACGGTGCTGGAGGTGTTCAGCTGGTGGGGCAGCTCCCAGGCCCGCCACGACGACCTGTACCTGCTCCGGGGCAAGACCGACGCGCGCGCCTACTGGCAGGACGCCCTCAAGCTGGGATACCGCTACGGCGTGATCGGAAGCAGCGACACGCACCACACGATGCCCGGCACGCCGTTCCCCACCAACCCCGACAACTACCACTACGCCCACATGCGGCTCAACTGCCAGGGACTGGCGGGTATATACGCCGAGAAGCTGGAGCGGGGGGCCCTGTTCGATGCCCTGCTCCAGCGACAGTGCTTCGCGACGACCTGGTGGCGGCCGATCGTCGAGCTGAGCGTCTCCGGCGTGCCGATGGGGCGGCAGGCGGTCGCGGACGCCGACGCACGCGGGCCGCGCCGCATCCAGGCCACCGTCGTCTCCAGCAAGCCGGGCAGCGTCGAGCTGCTCCGAAACAACGAGGTGATCGAGAGGGAGCGGATGGAGGCCGGACTGAACGAACTGTCCTTCCTGGACGAGGAGCCCCTGGAGAAGCTGGTCATCCGAGACGCCCCGAAGGCCGACGAACCGTTCGCGTTCTACCACCTGAAGGCCCACTGGAACTGCCAGATCGCCTGGTCCTCTCCGGTGTGGCTCACACTGTGACTGCGCGCCGGCCGACGCCGGCGACGTGCGAAAGGTGATGCACTATGGAAGGCAACCGGAACTGTCTCATCGTCTTCTACTCGCGCACGGGCACGACGGGGAAGGTGGCCCGCGCCATCGCGGAAGCGACGGGAGGGGAGCTGGAGAAGATCAGGGACAAGAAGAACAGAGGCGGCATATTGGGCTGGCTGGGGGCGGCAAAGGACGCAGTGCTGAGGCGAAGCACCGAGATCGAACCGGCCGACTACGACCCCGGCGACTACGATCTCGTCGTGATCGGAACGCCCGTCTGGGCGATGACGGTGAGCTGCGCCGTCCGGGCCTACCTGACCCGCTATCGTGAACGCCTGCCGGAGGTGGCCTTCTTCCTGACGACCGGCAGCAGCGGAATCGAGAAGACCTTCCAGCACATGGAGGAGGAGTGCGGGAAGGCACCGGTCGCCCGGCTGGCGCTCACGACGAAGGCCGTACGCAGGGACCGGCACGTGGAGGAGGTGCGCGCATTCGTGGATCGCCTGGAGGGAGAGGGGTCCCTCAGCGACTGACCGTCGGCTCGGCCCAGGCCAGGGGAACCTCCGCCTCGCCGGTCGGGGGGCCTGCGGGGAGGTACACCTTAAGGGTGAGCACCTGGACACCTTCGATGTCTGCGGAGATATCCGCGGTCCGCAGTTCCGCGCCAGCCCCCAGCAGCGGAGCCGCCCCCTGAAGCGTCCGTCCATCGCCGATCACTTCGCACACCACCGGCCGGGGCACGGACCGACCACCGCCCGCGCCCGCGGTCAGACCCACACGGGCGGTGAAGCGGCGGAACTGGCCGTCCAGGCGGAAGGAGAGAGACGACGGGGGAACCACGCCCAGGCCCTTCTCGTAGGTATCACCGTCGAAGCTGACCGGCCCGCCGTGGAAAGACCTGTCGAAACCCACCGCCCCACAGGACTGCCGGATCGCGATGGGGCGCACGTCGGAAAGGGAGACCTCCCGGTCGTCGGACTCGGCCGCCGACTCCAGGGGCGGGAAACCCTGGGGCCGCACTGCGGCGATGGCCTCCGGCTCGCCCCTCCACATCGCCCCGCCTCCCGCGCGGCTCTTACCCCGGGGAACGACCTGCCAGGCATTGTCGAAGAAACCTACCACCCGGCACGTCCGCGGGCCGAGGCTGCGGCCGTCGAAGACGGCATAGTCGAACCACTTGTAGCCGTCGCATCCGGCACAACCCGTCCGCAGACCGAACCTCTCGTACGCCTGGTAGATGGCCCGGGGACTCACGCCGGCGATGACGGCGACCATCCGGTTCTCGTGCACCGGGTTGGGGTAGCACATCAAGAGCCCGACGTCCTCCCCCTCGTAGCGACGGCCGCCGAGCACGATGGCGTCGCCTTCGAACTCAACGGGCAGGCCGCCCGCGATACTGCGGGTAACCGTATTGGCCTCCGGACCACCGAACAGAACCAGGCTGAATCGGCTGAAGTCTCTGCGGGTCACGTCGCGGTCGCTTTTCATCCTGGGCCGATGCCCGTGCGCAGCCCGCCAGCGGGATGCAAACCTCTCGGCCTCCTGCCGGCTCAGGCCGTCCTTCCGGCCCGAGTCCCCCGCCGTGCCATAGACCACCATGAACGGCCGCCGCAGCACGTCGCCGAAGGGACCGGAGACCCCCTCTCGCTTCGTCCGAACCTCCTCGAGCGGCGGCCCCCACCGCTCCTGCCGTTTCGCCAGGCTGAGCCGGCGCCTGCTACCCACGGCGAACCGGGCTCCATCCACCACGACCTCCGAGGTCGCCTGCGGCATCTCGTCCAGCAGCACGGTCAGTGCGGAGATGTTCTCCGTGGAAATCGTCGCCCGGCCGTCTTCGGCCACGGCTTCGACGGAGGAGAGCCTCACGGGGTCACCCAGACGGTCGATGCGGATCCACCAGGCGCGGTTGTGGCGGAGGTCGGCCGTCTTGAAGGTAAAGCGTTCGGGAGGACCCTCCGGGACCGCTCCGAGGATCCTTGCCAGGGCATACTGCTGGACCCAGTCCGGCAGTCCGGCAACGTTGGTGCCGGGAAACTGCAGGTGCTCGACCCCGATGCGCAGCTCCCGCAGACGGCGCACCATCTCATGGCTCCCCCTCTCGCCCGCCGCCCGGTCCCGCAGGTCCTGGGCGGAGACGACCCGGGAGTGCTGCAGGTTCTCCGCGAACGGAACAGGAGAGGCGGCCGCACGGAGGAAGGACAGCAGCTCCGCCATCGTCCCCTCCACCGGCACCTCCCGTGCGGACCACGCCCAAGGCCGGTGGCCCTGCCCCGAGCCCAGGCTGGCCAGACCCGCGAACAGGTGGGGGTAGTGCACGGCGAGATGCCATCCTCCCGCGGTGCCCAACGCCCGGTCCACCAGGTAGATGCGCCCGGGGGCCACCGAGTACAGGTCCCGGACCTCCCGCAGGATCGCCAGAGCGTTGTCCTCCAGCGCGTGGGGGCACGCCGCCCCCTGGCCCTCCGGCTTCACGGAGATGGCCCCGCCGTAATGGGACGCACCCGTGGGGGCATCCGACCGCCCGAGCGTGAAGATGAGCGGATAGGTCATTTCCTCGTTGTAGCCCTCCGGTATGCAGACGCTGTAGGGGCGGAAGGAGCCGTCGACGGGTGCGTAGAAGGCCCGGAGGAAGGATTCACCGGTGGGGAACAGGGCGGGCTGCCCGGCCTTCAGGCGCTCGAAGTTGGCACGGATCCGCTCGAACTTCGCGGAGGCGGCGCCCCCCCGGGCTCCTCGCCGCCCCGGCCTCTCCCATTCGATGAGGCGTTGCACCTGCACCAGGAGCGCCGCGGCGTCCCGACTCAACCGGCCACGCCCCGCCCGGGCGAAGTCCTCGATCTTCTCCTGCTCTTCCCGCAGGGCCCTCTGCACGTAATCCCGCAGGCGCCGCTCGGTGCGGATGTAGTCGGTGCGCTCACGCTCCCGGTGACACGTACGCAGCAGGTTCGTCACGCCAAAGGCGATCACGACGAGAGTGAAGACCACCAGGATATGCAGGCGGATTCTCTGTTGCTCTGCCGTCACCTGTGGCGCCCCATCTGCGCGACACGGTTGTCCCGGCCGCCGGGCCGAAGGAAGCCATAGTATAGCAGAGGCGTCCCGGAGGGGAAAGGAGTAGTGGGCGCGCCCCGGACAGACCGCCGCCCGACGACGCGCCCACGCAATCCATGGCTGGAGCCCGGTGCCGCCTGGACCACACCGGGCGATGGATCAAGGGAAGCCAGATAAGCGCCCCTGCGCCTCAGTCTCCGCCCCCCAGGCCCTCCAGCATCTCACGTCCCTTCTCTTCGGCCTCTTCGGCGGCCTCCGCCGCTGCCTCCCGCGCTTCCGCGGCCGCCGCCTCGGCGTCCTCGATCCCTCGTTCTATCTGAGCTTCGCGCTCCGCCTCGGTCATCTCGTCGCCGCGGTTCGCCACAAGCAGAATGCCCCCCACGACGAGCACAATGACGATGATGATCACCACTACCTTCTTCATCTTCCGCCTCTCCCTGTAGTATGGGTGCCTCCTCCGCACATATCCGGGCGATCATGCCCGGATCAACGGCGCTGCGCCGCGGCCCCCCCGAAGGCAGCGCCACCCCCTCACACCTCCCCGGATTCTGCCATTCTTTATAACAGAAAGCCGGGCCCCCGGCAACACCTTTCCGGCGGGGCCTCAGAGACTGGACTCCCGGTGCCGGGCGTCGCTGAGCCACTCCTCGCTCACCTCGATGCCCCATCCCGGGCCGCCCGGCAGGCTCACGGCGCCGTCCTCGATGCGGAGGGGCCGTTCCAGCAGGCCGTCGCTCCAGTCGGTGGACTCGATGGTCCACTCCTGCTCGTAGAGGCAGTTGGGCATGGCCGAGGCGAAGTGCAGCGTGAACAACTGCACCATGGCGCGGTTCGCCGCATGGGGCGTGCAGGCCAGGCCGTGCTGGTCGGCCATTATGGCCACACGCCGCGCGCGGCACACGCCCCCGATGTAGAGGATGTCCGGCTGGACGATGTCCAGCGCGCGCATGTCGATCATCCGGCGCCACTGAGCCAGGCTGTTGTCCTGCTCTCCTCCCGCCACGTAGACGTCCAGCGCCTGGGTCACGCGCCGCGTGGATTCGATGTCGGGGTAGGGACAGGGCTCCTCGAAGTGGAAGACGCCGTACCGTTCCAGCATGCGTCCCACGCGGATGGCCCTGTGAGCGGTGTAGGAGCTGTTGGCATCGACGTTGATGCGGACCTCGTCGCCGAGGGCCTCGCGGACGGCCCGCACCACTCCTTCGGTGCGGCCCGCCCACATGTCGCCGTCGGACCCCATTGGGGCGTGCGGACCCGTGCCCACGCGGAGCTTGACCGCCCCGAAGCCCTGCTCCTCGATCAGGTCCTTCATGCGGGCAGCCTCGTCCTCCGGGCTGATCCTGCGGCTCATGCTGGAGGCGTACATCGGAACGGGATCGCGGAGCGGCCCCCCGAGCAGCCCGGCCACCGGCTGGCCGAGGAGCCTGCCCTTCAGGTCCCAAAGCGCCGTGTCCACCCCGGCCAGGGCGCGGCACACGAAGGTGCCCGGGAACTTCATCGTCCGGTCCATCACGTGGTCCACGATGGAGTCGATCCCCAGCGGATGGCGCGCGAGCACCAGCGGGGCGATCATCTCGTGCAGCACCTTGACCGTGACGCCGCCCCGGTAGGTCGAGCACTGGCCCGTGCCGCTCTCACCCGTGTCCGTGTGGACGCGGCAGACGGGTATGTCGTCCTTGAGGAACGTCTCGATCCTGCTGATCTTCATCGCGGCACGGGCTCCCGTGAGGCCGTGAAGGTGTCCAGTTCGGCGATGCCGAGCATCCTCTCTATCTCGACGAGGCGCTCCAGCACGGCCACGGCGGGGCAGGTTCCCATGCGTTCGCGCGCGAACTCGCCGAAGCGTTCCCCCAGTTGCCGGAACTTCCCCGGCCCGATGACCTCGCGCAGGGCGGGTAGCAGCACCGTGTCCTCGTGCGCGGCGTGTGCGCGGTACATCCGGGCGTAGCTCCGACACGTGGCGATCAGCGCCTCCCGGGTCTCCGGCTTCCCCCGGTCCGACCTGCCCGCGTAGAAGACGGCCCGTCCGGCCAGGTCCCGGCCGACGGCGTGCTGCCGGATCATCACCGTCACAAGGGCGGCCATCCGACCGGCCTCGATGAACGCGGGGTAGACGTACCTCTCCTCCATCTCCTCGTGGTAGCTCTCCACGAACTCGTCGGCCAGAGCCCCGGCGTTGATCAGCGCGCCGGGCGGGATGCCGTCGCCGGCGGCCAGCCGGTCGGCGCACTCCTGGTAGACCGTCATCAACCGGTGGATGACGCCATGTTCCTGCATCAGCGTTTCGGTGGCCGTCCGCCCCGGAACGGTCGCCTCTGCCTTCTCCTGCCCGCCGGCCGGCAGCGATGCCGCCAGCCCGAGCCCCATTGCCCCTGCGCCCGTAAGGAACGCGCGCCTGCTGCGGTTCATTCCTGCTCTACCCCCTGTTTCGGTCAGTCCGACTGCCTCAGACGTAATCCTCGTGCGGCACGATGCGCGAGAAGTCGCCGGTCCGCGCCGCCTCCAGAACAGCCCCCATGTAGCGCTCCACTTCGTCCGGCTCCAGCGCGATCGGCATGCCCTGCAGCTTGGACGCCAGCGACGGATCCTGCGCCGCCGACAGCATCCGTTCCACGTGCTCGTCCCCGAACCCATCGACGGCTTCCAGAGTCGTGGGAAAGCCCACGCTCTCGGCCAGCGCCGACATACCCCGACCGACCTGCATCCCCAGCTCCACGCCGGGCAGCCTTTTCAGGTCGACCCCTTCGTCCACGTAGCCGTACTTCTGATAGATGCTGCCGACGATAAGCAGCTTGTCCTGGATGGCCGGCGCGAAGAAGGCCGTGTAGTAGGGCATCAGGAGCGCCGTGGCCTTGCCGTGGTCCATCACGTCCACCAGCGAGAAGCTGTTCAGGTGCGGCCCGCTGGTGCTGCCGATCATGATGGCATAGCCGCCCAGGTCGGTGCCCAACCCGATGCTCTGGCGGCAACTCTCGGAGCCGGGCTCTCTGATGGCCGCGGGAAGCGAGGAGATGATCAACTCCAGCCCTACGGGGGCAAGCTCTTCCAGGATGCCGACCCCCGGGTGCTCGCCCCCCGTGCCGAAGAAGACCTCCAGGATGTGACAGATCCCGTCGAAGGCGCCCACCTTCGTGAACTCCTCCGGCATCGTCATGGTGGCCCGATAGTCGAACAGGGCTGCCGGCGGCACCACTGCCTGATCGATGAACAGCCTCTTCTGCATCGTCGCCATGTCGGTGATGTTGGCGTACTTGGTCAGGTGGGCGGCCGAGCCGCTGGCCGTCTGCACGGCCATCATCGGCATCAGCTCCGCCTCGGCCACCTCCAACCGGCGGGTTACCTTGTCCACCCCGTAGTAATCCTCACATCTGCCGCCCAGCGCCGCGAGCACCGACGAGCCCTTGAGCGCATCTATCAGGCTGCCGCCGCCGAGCCCGATCACGGCGTCCGGCTCAACGGCCAGGATCTCGTCGCGCACCCGTTCGACGTCCTCGAC
>JASFTU010000023.1:0-10942 GCA_050050635.1 Candidatus Brocadiaceae bacterium | reverse complement strand
GGCGACGTGATGGTCGTCCGCGCTGGTCGCGGCTACCTCTGGCGCAGCCACGACCACGGCAAGACCTGGGAGCGAGAGGACATCGTCATCAAGCCCAACGCTGTCGGCCACGGCTCGCCCGACGGCGTTCCCGCGAGCACCGGCGCCTCCGAGTCCGGCATCACGCTCCGCCACGGCGAGCACAAGGGCAGACTGCTCATGCCCGCCCGAGTGCAGCCGCCCCACGGCAACAACGACCAGGAGTGGTGGCCGTACAACTACAACACCGCCATCTACAGCGACGACGGCGGCAAGACCTGGCAGACCGGCGGCCCCGTGCAGAGCGGCACCGGCGAGGGCACTCTGGCCGAGCTCTCGGACGGGCGGATCTACTACAACTCCCGCTGCCACATGGCCGTCGACCATCGCCGGCGCATCGCCTGGAGCCACGACGGCGGCCACATGTGGACCGACTGGCAGGTCTCCGACGAGCTCTACGAGGTCGGCCAGCCCTTCTACTTCAAGTACGGCACGAAGCCCAGCTACGGCTGCAACGCGGGCCTCGTGCGAGTGCCCCTGGAGGCCACCGGCGGCAAGGATGTGTTGCTGTTCTGCACGCCGGACGACCCCGGCGGGAACCGCGTCCGCATGACCGTCTGGGCTAGCTTCGACGGCGCACAGACCTGGCCGGTGAAGCGGCTCGTGTACGAGGGCCTCAGCGCCTACTCGTCTCTGACCGCGGACAAGAACGGCAACATCTACCTGCTCTTCGAGCGCGGGGACAAAAAGCTCTACGAGACCATATGCGTCGCCCGCTTCACTCTCGACTGGCTTACGCAGGAGCTGCCGGCCCGGTAAACGCCGTCGTCAATCCCGGGCACACCGTACTGAACTGCTGTCAGGCACAATTCCGGACAATCCGACGCACACCCACGACCACGACACAACCCGCCGCCGTCGTTGCCTCTGCCGTCTGCTTTCCCTTTCTACTGGCTATGCACCCCTACAACGTGCATAATGACAGCCCAACCCACCCAGCAACCGGTAGCCGGTCGTCGGCCCCGAAAAGCCGCGAGGAGTGAAAAGCATATTATGTAGAGAATAAACACTAGAGCGTAATAGTATAGCGTCCCACTGCCTACATTGACTCTCTCTCGCCCATACGCTATCATGGCCTCCGCGAGGTCGCTCCGATGCGCCGCAAGCAGACCGAACGCATCAACATCATGATCGGGACTGCCGGGCACATCGACCACGGCAAGACCGAGCTCACCAAGCTGCTCACCGGCTGCGACACCGACCGTCTGAGGGCCGAGAAGGAGCGGGGCATGTCGCTGGAGCTGGGCTTCGCCCCCTGGTACACACCCGACGAGCGCGTCGTCGGCATCGTGGACGTGCCCGGCCACGAGCGCTTCGTCCGCAAGATGGTCGCCGCGGCCACGTGCGTTGAACTGCTCCTCCTCGTCGTCGCCGCCGACGACGGCGTCATGCCCCAGACGCGTGAGCACCTGGATATATGCACCCTCCTGGGCGTCGAGCGCGGCATGGTCGCTCTCACAAAGATCGATCTCGTGGACGAGGACCATCAGGAACTGGCCGCTGAGGATGTGCGGGCGCTCGTCCAGGGGACATTCCTCGAGGGCGCGCCCATCGTCCCGGTCTCACCCATCACTGGCGAGGGCTTCGAGGACTTCCACAACACGCTCCACGAGCTCGTTACCGACACTCCCGTCCGCCAGACGTCCGGCGTCTTCCGCATGCCCGTCGAGCGGCGCTTCGTCCAGAAGGGCTCCGGCACCATCATCACCGGCATCCCGCAGAGTGGCTCAGTGAGCGTGGGCGACACGCTGGAGCTCCTGCCGCTGGGGCAGTCCGGGCGCGTGCGCGGGCTGCAGGTGTACCGCATGGAGGACGAGACGGCCCGGGCGGGCGAGTGCGTGGCCCTCAACATCCCGAGCCTCGATCACCACACCATCAGGCGCGGCCAGGTGCTGGCCGAGCCCGGCTGGTTCGGGCCCACCACCTCCGTCTCCGCCCGCCTGCGCCTGCTCCCGTCGGCCAAGCCGCTCCGCAACCGCGCCACGGTACGCTTTCACACCGGCATGCTCGCGGCCGTCGGAACGGTCGTCCTGCTGGAGCGCGACCAGCTCCTGCCCGCCGACGAGTGCCTGGTGCAATTGCTCCTGGAGCAGCCCGTGGTGGCGGCCACCGGCGACCCCGTCGTCATCCGCCTGCACTCGCCCGTCGTCGCCATCGGTGGGGGCGTCGTACTGGACTGCGAGCGCCGCCGGCTGCGCCGCTACCGGCAGGACGTGCTGGACCGCCTGCGCGAGCGGGCGGCCGCCGTGGATGAGGACCGTCTGCTGCAGCACGAGCTGCTCATGGTCGGCCCCACGCCCCTCGGCCGCGACGCATTGGCGCGCCGCGTCAAGCTCTCCTCCGACGAGCTGACCGCCTCCCTCGAGCCCCTGGTCGCCGATGGCGAGGTGCTGGAGATCGGGCGTCGCGGCGAGCTCGTCCATGGCGAGCACGTGGGCCCCATACGGGACCGACTCCTGGAGCTGCTCGGCGACTTCCACCAGCGCGAGCCGCTGCGCCTGGGCATGCCCCTGGCCGATCTGGGGTCGGAGCTGGCCGCTCCCGAGGCGCTCCTGGATCACCTGCTCGGCGCCCTCGAGGCCGGCGGCGAGGTCATGCGGGATGGCGACCTGTGCCGGCTCGCCACCCATCAGGCCGACCTCAGCCCCGACCAGCAGGACCTCCTGGGCCAGTTGGAGCACCTGTACCTCGCAGCGCGCTTCGCCACCCCGGACCAGCGGGCCGCCGCCGAGCAACTGGGCGCTCCCCTGGACGAGGTGACAGCCGCCATCGGCCGCCTCTGCGACCGCGGCACCCTCGTCGAGGTCGAGCCGGGGATCATCTTCCACCGGCAGGCCATCGAGGAGGCCAGGAACCTGGCCGTCGAGCAGATCCGGGGAGGCGGCCCCATGCCCACGCCCAGCTTCCGCGACCTGATCGGGGCCACGCGCAAGCACGCCGTCCCGCTCCTGGACTACTTCGACCGCGTCGGCGTCACCCTCCGCGTGGGCAACACCCGCGTCCTCGCGCCGCCCCGCGACCCCGAGGCCGCCTCCTGAGGCCCGAGGTGATTGACGCCTCCCGGCCCCCATGCTACACTGTCGCCGATGTCGCTACGAGCCCGTAGAACAGGCCTGATTCTGGCCCTCCTCGCCTTCCTGCCGGCCATCCTCTACGGCTCGCGCTGGCGCACCTTCCGCGTCTACACCGAGCAGAGAATCGGCGAGGAGATCTTCCCCATCGAGAACGAGCCCGTGCGCGAGCTCAACCTGAACATCGCCACCACCTTCGGCGCCGCGACCCGCACCGAGGACGGTCGGCTGTGGGGCATCCCGTACCAGTGGGTCAACCCGGTGAAGGAGCCGTGCCCCACGTGACAATAGCGCCCCATCCCGTGGCCATATGGCATGGCCACGACGAGCCAGGATAGCACATGCGTCGGACGGTCCAGGGGATCTCGCTCGCCGTCTTCAACCTCGGGCTCTTCTTCCAGCAGAAGGGCGTCTGCGTCCCCATCCTCCACTGCCACTCGTGCCCTCTGGCCAGCTTCGCCTGCCCCATCGGCGTGCTGGGGCACTACGCGTCGTACCTGATCTTCCCGTTCCTGGCCGTGGGGATCATCGGGGTCATCGGAGTGCTGCTGGGGCGGGCGCTGTGCGGGTGGGTGTGCCCATTCGGGCTGATCCAGGACCTGCTGTACAAGATCCCCGGCCGGAAGCTGCGGCTGCCGGGGTGGGCGCGGCTGCCGAAGTATGCCGTCTTCGTGGGCCTCGTGCTGCTGGTCCCCATGTTCCTGGGTGTGGACTCTCCCTGGTTCTTCTGCCGCTGGTGCCCGGTGGCCACCTTCGAGGCGGCGATACCCAACGCCGTCACCGCGGGCGGCTTCTCGGACGCGCTCAGCGCAGCCATACGCCTGTCGATTCTGGGGATTGTGCTGGTCGCGGCGGTGGCGAGCCAGCGGTCGTTCTGCATTGCGCTGTGCCCCATCGCGGCGATGATGGCCCCGTTCAACCGCATCTCGGCACTGTACCTGCGGCGCAACCCGGCCAGGTGCACTGACTGTGGCCTCTGCGTCTCGCCCTGCCCGGCGCGGCAGGTGAGCGACATCGAGCGCGGCATCCTGCCGGGGGACTCGGACCTGGACTGCACCCTCTGCCTGGACTGCACCAAGCAGTGTCCCCACGAGGGCGCGCTGCACGCGACCCTCCTGGGGCCGCGGCGGGGCGCGTGAACGAGAGCCATCGCTACCTGGAGGAAGAGCAAGGGGATGAGAACGTGAGGCGAGCCAGCGTAGTTGTGGTCGGCCTGGGGCTGATGACGGTTGCGGCCTGCCGCTCGCGTGGACCACGGGTGGAGACGGAGACCATCGATGGCCAGCGGGTGAAGGTGGAGATCCACGATCTCGAGTACCACGTGGCGTCAGAGGCGTTCAGCCCCGAAGAGGGGTACGGAGTGGGCGGCGTGGCGATCGTGACGCCGGCATCGCCGCTCAGTGACGCGGTGCACGCCGAGCCCCGGTATGCCAGCGAGGACATCTACCGTGGCTTCGTGCGCCTGGACCGGGGCGAGGGCGTCAGGATCCCCCTCGTGCTGGACGCTGCCGATGGACAGGGCCCGCCGTATGACCTGCTCTACATGGACGCCAACAACGACGGGGACTTAACGAACGATTCGGTCATCAGGCGGGCCGAGGTGACCACGGACGATAGCGGTTACACCAGCAGTTTCTTCCCGCCGGTGACGATTGAGCTCCCAGAGGAGTCCGGCGGCCCCCACGCGGTGGCCGTGATGACGCTCTACATGAAGCAGCATCCCATCTCCGGCGGCGAGTTCTCGCACGCGGCCGTCCGCAGCTCCTGCTACCGGGAGGGGCGCGTGCGCCTTGGCGGCCAGGACTACCGAGTGGTCCTCCTGGACGGCGACTGCAACGGTGTGTTCAACGAGCGCAATCCTGCGACGGTGGACAACCCCCACCAATACGGAGGCGACCAGCTCATCGTGCTGCCGGACGGGGAGAAGCCGGCCGAGCTAACCCCCGACCTGCTGGCCCAATCCATGCCGCTGGGGCGCTACGTGGCAGTGGGCGACGGCGTGTACGAGGTCGGATCGGAGCCCAACGGCGGCTGCTTGAAAGTCTACCGGCGGGAGGTAGCCACCGGCCCCGTGCAAGTGGGCATGAAGGGCTGTCGGCTGCTGTTCCTCGGTGAGGACGGGCCCGTCGTGATACACGCCGGCAGCTCGGAGGCGCGCCTGCCCATCGGCAAGTACCGTCTCGAGAGCCAGCGCGTATCCCGAACGGATGACGAAGGGCGCCTCTGGGTCGTGGAGACCTACCCGAGCACCGTCTTCGTCCGCACGGCGTCGGCCGCGGGCATGGCAAGCCGGAGCGCGCGCGGCGTCCTCGAAGTGACCGCCGACTCGGGGCCTGAGATCCCGGCCTTCGGGCCGCCGCTCGTGCTCAGCGTCAGCGCCTCCCCGAGGGGCGAGGAAGTGTCCATCGGACTCTCCGTGACGGGCGAGAGAGGCGACCCCGTGCTGTCGGTGCTCGTGGATGGCACCCGGCCGCCGGCGCCGAGCTTCCAGGTCGTGTCGGCCGCGGGCAAGGTGGTCGCCGAGGACCAGTTCGAATACGGGTGAGGATTCACGTGCAGGTACTCGTGGCGAGTACCACCGGGACTCAAGGGCACGTTCGTAGTGAAGGCGGGGTTCGATCTTGGCCCGTTCCAGGTGAAGCCTCCCGGCGGGGCCAGCGCGCAGTTTACGTGGCCGAAGGACTAGCAGAACACACGGCTTGCGGGCAGGATGCCCCTGACCTCTCCGAGTCGGGGCACCCCGACCAAAGGGCCAGGGGCGCCTGCGCTCCCGGCAACGGCGGCCTGCGCTACACGCGCCGAGGAGTAGTGACCAAGGCCAGGCAGGCGCTTGGCGGCTGTATGGCCTTTGTCTCTGGGCGCGTCATGGGATCACTGATGAAACGTTCGCGGCCCCAAATGCGTCTGATATGACGAGACCAGACAGCCGACAGGCCCGCGCCCACGGGTGCGGCCTGTCACCATGTTCGCAGGGAAGGAGGTGAGAACATGATGCGAGCCAGCTCAGCCTTGTTCAGTCTGGCAGTAGTGGCCGTTGCGGCCTGCGCGGCGTATTCTGAGCCGCGCGACGTCGCGACCTACGACCTGGAGTTCTGCGTGGCGGAGGACATGATCTCCGATGAGCTGGGCTACGGAGTGGGCTCCGGCAGCACCGTGACGCCGGCCCCGGTGGCGGGCGGACGGGTGCGAGCCGAGCCTCAGTTTGCCAGCGACGAGCCCTTCCGGGGGTACGTGATCATCCAGGGGAGCGGGAAGACAACGATGGTCCTGGCGGCGCTGGATGCCTCCCGCGGCGGAGGCCCGCCGTATGACCGGCTCTATGTGGATGCCAACGGCGACCGGGACTTGAGGAACGATCCGGTCATCAAGGCGACCAAGCTCGTTACCAAGGACAGCGGGTACATCTACAGCTACTTCCGCCCAGTCATGTTGAAGCTGCCCCCGGAGGGCGGACGGTCCTACGCCGTCGCCATCTACAGCTACTACCTGGAGCACTGCCCGAACCACCCGGAGGGCCATTCGTACGTGCGGGCCCGCAGCGCGTGCTACTACGAGGGCCGCGCGCGGTTCGGGGACGAGGAGCGCCGGGTCGTCCTGATGGACCGGGACTGCAACGGCCTGTTCAACGAGCGGAATCCCGCCAACCTGAGCAGCCCTACCAGCTCCGGCGGCGACGAGATCCTGATCCTGCCGGACGCCGACGAGCCCGTGGAGCTCACGGGCGGCCTGCTCAGCCAGGCCATTCCCCTGGGCCGCTATGTGGGAGTGGGCGACCGCTTCTACCAGATCCGGCCCGCCACCGATGGCTCCTCCGTGCAGGTCCACAACCGGCACGTCCCGACGGGCCCGCTGCACGTGGAGGCGAACGGGGAGTACCGGCTGCGGTTCGGCAGTGAGGACGGGCCGGTGGTAGTGCAGTCGCGCGGCCCGGAGGCGCGCCTGCCCATCGGCACGTACACCCTCGGGAAGCAGGCCATCGTCGCGACGGACATCGAGGGCCGCGTATGGGTAGTGGAGACATACCCGTCGCTGCGGCCGACGACCCGGGTCCTCACGCCGGTGGGATTCTCGCTCCCCGGCGGGGGCACTGCTCGACGGACGGCGCCGGCGGAGCCTGCGCGGAGCACCGCCAACGACCTGGCGGTGACGGCCGACTCAGGCCCGACGATTCCGGCGTTCGGGCCGCCCCTGGTGCTCGACGTGACCGCCTCCGTGAGGGACGAGGAGGTGTCCATCGGGCTCAGCGTGACGGGCGAGAGAGGCGACCGCATACGGTCGGTGCTGGTGGACGGCAGCACGCCCCCGGCGCCGGTGTTCCAGATCCTCTCTGCCGGCGGGAAGGTGATCGCAGAAGACCAGTTCGAGTACGGTTGAGGCTTCACGTGCCGGTACTCATGGCGAGTACCACAAGACACGAAGGGCACGTTCGTAGTGAAGGCGGGCTTCGATCTGGGCCCGTTCCAGGTGAAGCCGCCCGGCGGGGCATCGGCGCAGTTCACGCTGCGGTGAGGGAACTGCGCGACGCAACTTCTCGACCGCACGTGCGTCTGTAGGTAGCGGACGCAATGAGCAAACGGGCATACCGTCGCGGGCAACCCGGCGCGCGACTGAGCATGCGCCGGGGCCCGCGGCTCTGACGTGTGTGTATTCCGAAGGGAAGGAGGTGAGCAACCTGAGGCGACTCAGTGCAGTCATGTTGTGCCTCGCGCTTGTGGTGGTCGTGGCCTGCGCCCTGTATGCGGCGGAGGAGGAGGCGACGAAGACCCACAAGCTCGAGTACCGCGTGGTGCAGAAGGCGTACAGCGACGAACGGGGCTATGCCCTGGTCGGCATGGGGAGCGTGGAGGAGGTGGAGGCGAAGGACCAGGCGCTGCGGGCGGAACCCAAATATGCGAGCGAGAGGCTCTTCCGTGGCCGCCTGGAGCTTGGGGCCGACGAGACGGCCGCATACGCGGTCGTCCTCGATGCCGCCAATGGCAAAGGCCCGCCGTGCGACCGGCTGTACTTCGACGCCAACGGCGACCGGGACTTGACCAACGATCCGGTGATCAAGGCGGCCAAGGTGAAGACCGCAGAGCTGGGCGGCGTCATGAGCTTCTTCCGGCCGCTCACGCTCGAGCTCCCGGGGGAGACCGGCGGCCCGTACGCTGTCACCATCATGGCCTACTACGTGAAGGAGTGTCCAGGCTGCGGTGAGGAGCATTCCTACGCGGCAGCGGGGAGCGCGTGCTACTGGGAGGGCACGGTGCAGTTCGGTGACCAGACGCGCCGTGTCGTTCTTCTGGACGGCGAGTGCAACGGTCTGTTCAACGAGCGCAATCCCTCGACGATCGAGTACCCGTACGGCTACGGAGGCGACCAGCTTCTGGTGCTGGCGGACGGCCGCAAGCCCGTCAAGTTGACACCCGACCTCGCGGCCCAGGCGATGCCGCTGGGACGCTATGTACGGGTGGGCGACAGCTTCTATGGCATCGAGCCCGCCCCTGATGGCTCCTCCCTCAAAGTCGCGACTCGCGAGGCGCCGACCGGCATCCTGCGCGTCAACGTGCAGCACCGCTATCGGCTGCAGCTCATCGGCGAGGACGGACCGATTACCATCGACTGCAGCACGCCGGAATCGCGCCTGCCCGTGGGGGAGTATCTCCTGCGAGAGCAAATGGTCATCCAGACGGACGCCAAGGCCCGCGAGTGGGTGCTGGAGACCTCTCCCACCCATAGCTTCTCTCTCCTTACCGGGCCGGGCGAGGAGACAGGCATGGGAGCGCGCCCGGGCATGCTGGAGGTAACCGCCGACTCGAAGCCGGAGCTGGCGGCCTTCGGCCCGCCGCTCGTGGTCAGCCTCGACGCGAGCGTGACAGAGGAAGAGGATGAGGAGGAGAAATGGGAGGTGGTGCAGATCGGCCTCTCCCTTGCAGGCGAGGGAGGCGACTCAGTGAGCGGAATCCTGGTGGACGGCGTCCAACCGCCGGCGCCCAAGTTCCGGATCGTCTCGGCCGAAGGGAAGGTCGTCGCCGAGGAGGCGTTTGAATACGGGTGAGGCTTCACCTGCCGGTACTCATGGCGAGTACCAGAGGGTCTGAAGGGCACGTTCACGGTCAAGACGAAGTTCGACTCTGGCCCCTTCGAGGTGAAGCCTCCCGGTGAGGTTACGGCGCAGTTCACGTTGGGCGAGGAGTAGCGGCTGTACACCGCAGACCAGGAGTGGCTGGGGCGAACGTGACGACGTTCACGGTTGCCCTGGCGAGGGAACGGAGATAATATAGTCAGGCGCCGCTCGCGCGGTGTCTGGCTATCTTCTTGCTGCACCGGTGCCACGGAGTGATACGGAGTGTCTGACGAAGCCACAGCCCGGCTGACCGACTTCGCCGGCTGTCTCGGGTGAGCGGGGAAAATGTCCCTTGAGGACATGGCGCATGTGATGCGCCATCTGCCCGTGTTCACGCACCCGGACCTGATCGTCGGCCCGAAGACGCTGGACGACGCGGGCGTGTATCGCCTGCGCGACGATCTGGCGGTGGTCCAGACGGTGGACGTCTTTCCGCCCATCGTGGACGACCCGTACGTCTACGGCCAGATCGTGGCGGCCAATTCGCTCAGCGACGTGTACGCCATGGGCGCGGATCCGCTCACGGTGCTCAACATCGTCGGCTTCCCGGTGGGCAAGCTGGACAAGGCCATCCTGACGGACATTCTCCGCGGCGGGGCCGACAAGGTAACCGAGAGCGGCGCGCTGATCGTCGGCGGCCACACGCTGCGGGATGAGGAGATCAAGTACGGCATGGCGGTCACCGGCGTCGTGCACCCGGACCGCATCGTCACCAACGCGGGCGCGCGGCCGGGCGACGCTGTGATCCTGACGAAGAAGATCGGCACCGGGGTCATCAGCACGGCCATGACCGAGGATCGGGTGCCCGAGGAGTTGATAGAGGCCGTGTGTCGCTCGATGGCGGCGCTGAACAAGACGGCGGCGGAGGTCATGCGGGAGGTCGGGGCAAGCGCCGGGACGGATGTGACGGGGTTCGGGCTGGTCGGCCACGCGAAGGAGCTGGCCGATGCCAGCGAGGTGACCGTCGTGATCAATGCCGACTCGGTGCCGCGCTTCGCGGAGGCGGAGCAATACGCCGCCGAGGGGATGCTGCCGGGCGGATCGGCGCAGAACAGGGCGTTCCTGGAGCCGTTCACTGACGTGGGAGCGTCCGTGTCGCCGGAGCTGGCGGACGTGCTGTTTGATGCGCAGACCTCCGGCGGGCTGCTCATAACGGTCCCAGGACCGGAGGCCGACGGTGTGCTGAGAACACTGCGTGAGCGCGACGTTCCGGACGCCGCCGCCATCGGGGAAATCGTGGAGCGCGGCGAAGCGTCGGTCGTCCTGCGCTAGTCGTGTCGAGGAGTGACATGCAGCCATGACCATCTCTCGCGTGAGTCTCGTTGCGGCGGTCGTGCTCGTGTTGGGCGTCGTGCTGATGGCGACGGCGGCGCCCAAGATCAAGGCGGGTGACAAGGCCCCCGACTTCAGTCTGAAGAGCACAAGCGGCAGCACGGTGAAGCTGTCGGACTACCGGGGCAAGAGGACCGTGCTGGTGGAGTTTTTCACCACGGACTGCCCGTGGTGCGATAGAGCGGCGCCGGGCACGCGCAAGCTGGCGGCGCGCTACAAGGGCAAGCCCTTCCAGGTGGTGGCGGTGCATGTGGGGGAGAACTCGTCCGCGGGCGTCCGGCGCTGGGCGTCCAGTAACAAGTATGCGGACTTGCCGGTGCTGCTGGACAGCGGGAAGACGCGCGATGCGTACGGT